>JAFRZS010000053.1 GCA_017442445.1 Clostridia bacterium | reverse complement strand
ACCTGAAATACGCGCCATTTGTCAGTTGCACCTCCATTAATGGTTTGCGTCGGGATTAGCCCTGACGCTGCTTGTGCTTGGGATTTTCACAGATAACCATTACTCTTCCCTTGCGTTTAATAACTTTGCACTTTTCGCAAATCTTTTTGACAGAAGGTCTGACTTTCATTAGATTACCTCCTTAAAGTTTTACTTTCTGCTTTTATTTGGATCGCCATGTGATACGCCCACGCGTGAGGTCATATGGCGACATTTCGACCGTCACTTTGTCTCCCGGTAAAATCTTGATAAAATTCATTCTGAGTTTTCCCGAGATGTGAGCCAAAATTTTGTGACCGTTCTCCAACTCAACCTGGAAGTTTGCGTTGGGTAACGCTTCAATTACCGTACCTTCAATTTCAATCATATCCTGTTTAGACATACTACGCTTCCCCCTTTTAAAGTTTTTCGTAATTAAGGCTTAAAGCCTTTTTGAGTCTACGGTTGGTAGACATGTCAGCTTCTGTAAGTATCATATCGGTAGGTTCTACGTGCTTGGGATTTTTAGACTTCGGTCTTTCCAAAGGTCTTTCTTTGCCCTCGCATACGAGAATGTTATCACCGTCTGTGCCTACTACGGCTAAATACTTATCTTTATCGCGTCCGGATTTTGACCGGACAACTCTGCCGATTTCAAACATCTTTTGCCGCCTCCTAAACCTGCGTCAATATCTGCGGGCCGTTGCTGGTAATGGCTATTGTATGTTCAAAGTGCGCAGAAAGCTTTCCGTCTGCCGTTATTACCGTCCAACCGTCGGACAATGTTCTGACATCCGCCTTGCCTTGATTTATCATAGGCTCTATTGCCAATGTCATGCCCGGCAACAGGCGTACTCCTCTTGAACGAGTACCGAAATTCGGTACGCTCGGTTCTTCATGAAGCTCTCTTCCGATTCCGTGTCCGACATATTTGCGGACTACACTGAATCCTCTCTCTTCGCAGTATTCTGATACTGCGGCTCCGATATCACCGATTCTGCCGCCCACGACAGCAGCCTCAATTCCTTTGTAAAGGCTCTCTCTGGTTGTGTCGCACAGCCGCTTTGCTTCGGGGCTTATTTCACCCACCGCAAAAGTAGCGGCATTATCTCCGTTATATCCGTTGAGCTCTGCTCCGAGGTCAACGCTGACTATGTCACCGTCTTTCAAGACTGTTGTCTTACTCGGAATACCATGAATAACCTGATTATTTATGGATATGCATGCTGTAGCGGGGAATCCGTATAAATTCAAGAAGTTCGGTCTTGCCTTATTCTTGGTTATATATTCATACGCAAGTCGGTCAAGTTCATAGGTTGTGATACCCGGCTTTACCGCTTCCCCTACTACCTGAAGTGCTTCTGCAGATATCCTACAAGCATCTTTCATGAGTGTAAGTTCTCTGTTTGTTTTGAGCACTATCATGCTATTCCTCCAAAGCTTTGAGAGTCAATGCTGTAGTATCAGCTACTTCTTCCTGACCCTCGACTACTGAAAGCTTGTTCTGCTTTGCATAGTAGTCTTTTAACGGTTCTGTCTGATCATGGTAAACCTTGAGTCTTTCAAGAACCGTATCGGGATGGTCATCAGCTCTGATTACAAGCTCTTCACCGCAGACATTGCAAATGCCGTCTTTTGCGGGTTTCTTGTATTCTGTGTGGTATGAAGCACCGCATGCTTTACATACTCTTCTGCCTGACATTCTCTTGACAATTTTTTCATCGGGAACAAAAATCTCGATTACTTTGTCAATCTGTACTCCCATTTCGTCCAATGCCTCAGCCTGAGGAATTGTTCTCGGGAATCCGTCAAGAATGAAACCACCCTTGCAATCATCCTCTGCAAGACGCTCTTTAATGATGCCGATTACAACATCATCGGGAACAAGTGCGCCTGCGTCAATGAATGACTTTGCTTTAAGTCCCATTTCTGTGCCGTTCTTTAATGCAGCACGGATTATATTACCCGTTGAGATTGCAGGAATGGAAAGCTTCTCACAGATGATCTCTGCCTGAGTTCCCTTTCCTGCGCCGGGTGCGCCTAAAAGAATTAAATTCATAATTCACGCCTCCTGTTAATATTAGTCAAGGAAGCCCTTATAGTGACGCATCATCATCTGTGATTCAAGCTGTTTAACAGTTTCAAGTGCAACACCAACTAAGATGATAATTGATGTGCCGCCCAATGAAAGATTCATCGGTACGTTACATGCTGTTGTAATCTGAGAGAAGATAATCGGGAAGAGTGCGACTACACAAAGGAGTAATGCTCCCAATAATGTAATTCTTGACAAAATCTTTCCGATATAATCAGATGTGGGCTTGCCGGGACGGATACCCGGGATTGCACCGCTTTGTTTGCGGATGTTGTTTGCCATTTCAATCGGATTGTACTGAATTGATGCATAGAAATATGCAAAGAACAGAATCAATACGAAGTAGATAATAGCATAAGCCCAATGCTCAGCTGTGAATACTTTGAAGAATGTCTTCCAACCGTCTGAGATGTCATTACCGATGAACATCTGGATTGTCGGAGGAAGTGAGAGAATTGAACTTGCGAAGATAACGGGCATAACACCTGACATATTAACCTTGATCGGAATATGTGTGCTCTGGCCGCCGTACATCTTTCTGCCAACAACTCTCTTTGCATACTGTACAGGGATTCTTCTTTCAGCATTGTCCATCCATACAATGTATGCAATCATAGCAAGCATGATGATGTATGCCAAAGGAGCAAGTGCATAGTATGCAGGAACGTTGATACCCTGCTCAAAGTAACCCCAGATTGTTGTTACAAGTGCGGGGATTCTTGATACGATACCTGCGAAAAGAATCATTGAAATACCGTTGCCGATACCCTTTTCATTGATTCTTTCACCCATCCACATGATAAGTGCTGTACCTGCTGTGAATGTAAGGATAATTACTACTGCCTGGAATACTGCAGCAAAGCCTGTTGCTTTTGCACCGTCAATCTTCATGAGTGCATCCTGATTTCTGAGATAGAAATAGTATGCTGTACTCTGTAAAAGACCAAGTACTACTGTAACAACACGTGTGATTGATGCGATCTTCTTGCGACCTTCCTCGCCCTCTTTCTGTAATCTTTCGAGGTAAGGAATTGCAACCGTCAACAACTGCATAATGATTGAACTGTTGATGTACGGGGTGATTGACATAGCGAAGATTGTACCGTAGTTAAATGCATCACCTGTCATCATCTGAAGATATTCCATGAATGTGCCGCCTACATTAGCAGATGCGAACAAGCCGCCTTCTGCGATGTCAACGAAGGGCACCGGGATTGCTGCACCGATTCTGAAAATCAAAAGAATAAGTGCTGTGTATAATAATTTTTTTCTAAGGTCGGCGATTTTCCATGCATTGATTATTGTCTGAATCAACTCAAATCACCTCAACCTTTCCGCCTGCAGCTTCAATCTTTGCTAAAGCTGACTCGGAGTAAGGCTTTGTCTTTTCAGCATCGCCGTAAGAGACAAGCTTTACTGTGAGCTTTTTGGTAAGCTCACCGTTACCAAGAATTTTTATACCGTCGAATGAGCCGTTTACTAAGCCCTTTTCGATAAGTGCTGCTGCATCTACAACTGCACCGTTTTCAAAAACTCTTTCAAGTTCTGATACGTTTACAGAAGCTATCTTCTTAGCGAAGATGTTGTTGAATCCACGCTTCGGAATACGTCTCTGTAAAGGCATCTGACCGCCTTCAAATCCGGCACGCATGCCGCGACCTGCACGGGCTTTTTGACCTTTGTGACCTTTACCGGCAGTTTTACCCTGACCGGAAGCTGCACCTCTACCGATACGCTTACGTTCTTTTGTTGAACCAGCTGCCGGTGATAATTCGTGCAATTTCATTTTCCGCACCTCCTTGCTTACGCTTCGGTTACCTCGATAAGATGGCTGATTTTTTTAATCTTACCTTGGGTTTGGGGATTGTTGGGCTGTGAAGCTACATCCCCTATTTTATGAAGACCAAGTGCATGGGCGGTGGCAATCTGATCCTTTTTGCTGCCGATGAGGCTCTTTACAAGTTTTACCTGAACGTCTGCCATTTTTCCACCCTCCTTAACCTAATATTTCCTTAGCTGACTTGCCGCGGATAGCCGCAACTTCGTCAACATTACGGAGTTTTGAAAGTCCGTCGATTGTTGCTCTAACAACGTTACACGGATTGTTTGAGCGAAGTGCCTTTGAACGGATGTCCTTGATACCTACAGTTTCAACAACTGCACGGACAGGTCCGCCGGCAATAACTCCGGTACCGGGTGCTGCGGGTTTCATAAGAACTACGCCTGCACCGTATTTACCGATGATTTCATGAGGAATTGTAGTACCTTTAAGAGATACATGAATTAAATTCTTCTTCGCATCCTCAATACCTTTGCGTATTGCGTCCGGAACTTCGCCGGATTTACCGAGACCGAAGCCAACGGTTCCGTTTCCGTCACCAACGACTACAAGTGCTGCGAACTTGAAAATTCTACCGCCCTTAACTGTCTTGGAAACACGGTTTATCGCTACTACGCGTTCTTGCAATTCATTTACATTAGCCGTTGTTTCATTCATAGCCAAAGCTTTTTCCTCCTTCATTAGAACTTGAGGCCACCCTCACGGGCACCTTCGGCCAGCTCTTGTACACGGCCGTGATAGATATAGCCACCGCGGTCAAAAACAACTGTTGTTATTTTCTTGTCTGCGGCACGCTCTGCGAGTAATTTGCCCACATTGTGAGCTGCTGTTTTATTTCCGCCATACTCTGCAAAATCTTTTTCTACTGTTGAAGCTGATACGAGTGTTACACCCTTATCGTCGTCTATCAACTGTGCATATATATGCTGCAGGGAGCGGAATACATTAAGGCGAGGACATTCAGCTGTACCGTGAACTTTACCACGGACTCTCTTATGGCGCTTAAGTCTTGCCTTTTTGCTGTCAGGTCTGTTAACCATTGAGTTTCACTCCTTCTTTTAAGACTATTTACCGCCCTTACCGGCTTTACCTTCCTTACGGCGGATGTATTCATCAACATACTTGATACCCTTGCCCTTATACGGCTCCGGCGGACGTTTTTCGCGAACTTCTGCTGCGAACTGACCAACCTTCTGCTTGTCAGGACCGGAAATAACAATCTTGTTGGGTGACGGTACTTCAACTGTGATACCGTCGATTTCGGGCATGATTACCTGATGTGAGTAACCGATATTGAGAACTAAGTTCTTACCTTCCTTAGCTGCACGGTAACCAACACCATTTACTTCAAGCTCTTTTGAATAGCCTTTGCTTACACCTTCAACCATGTTTGCGATGAGTGAACGTGTCAAGCCATGAAGTGACCTGT
>JAFRZS010000052.1 GCA_017442445.1 Clostridia bacterium | reverse complement strand
TTGACACTTTCTTTGAAATCTACAACGATTGGGGCTTTACACAGAAAATCCGAACCTTTGCATCTCCCGGGAATATCGGCGATGCGTGGAAAACCGATGAGTTTTCAAATGTCATAAAAGATTACGGAATAAAATTCTGGCACAATAATGTTATAAGAGGCTGCAGTGTGCAGTCAGGAATTATTCTTAATCCCAAAGCTATTGAGATTTGTCCGTGGTTTGTCTATGATTTTGACCCGCTTGAAGCGCGTGATCTCAAACCTGAAGAAGCAGGAATCATCGGAAGTCACTGGGCAAACTATCTCAGATTCAATCCTAAAAAAAGTATTGAAGGAGTCAAGGATTGGAAAACCTTCTATGACCGTCAATCAGAAATTTTCGGAATGATAATTTCGCGTGATATAGAATTTGCTCATTATCAGCAGCTTTACAAAAATTATGCGGTGATAAGCGAAGAAAACGACTGTATTAAAATTGATTTGTCCGAAGCGGATAAAATAGCGCCCGAAAAAAATATGCCGATTTATATCAGCTTAACAAACGAACCGTCAGAGTGTACAGGCGGAAAATTGTCTTTATATGAAACAAAGTCAGGTTTTAAAAACTATAAAGTTGAACGCACCGGCGACAGTATAATTTACATAAAATAAATAAAACAAATAACGACAAAATGTTGGAAAAAACTTCCCTTCGGGGAAGTTTTTTTTGACATTTTTTTCTTAATGACTTTGATAGAATAATCCACAGACAAATTTATTTTCCGCTAATAAATGATATAAATTGAGCGAAAATATTAGTGCGGTAAAACCGTAATAAAAAGAAAGGAGTAGAAAAAGAAAAATAAGATGGAAGGAAGTTACAGAGTAAAACTCTGTAAAAAGGTGAGGAAATGGCAAAAATTTTCAAAGTATTATCAGTAATGGGTCTGGTTTTCTCATTTGTTGTATTCTCTTTTGTCGGTTATGCTCAGATAGGAATTGCAGATGAATTTGTTGTTGAAAAAGCGGAAGATTTAAGCTTGTCAAAAGTATTTTCGGCACATCTCACGGAAACTGCAAAAACCGTAAGGAAAAGCGAAAAAAGTGTGTATGATGCTCAGATCAATGTCTTTGGGTTTATACCTGCCAAGCGTACGAAAATCACAGTGAGTAAAAGAAAATATGTTGTGCCGGGCGGTAATGTTTTCGGGATAAAGCTATACACACAAGGACTTATCATCACGAAGATAGGCGAGGTTACAACCGAAAACGGAAAAATCAGTCCCGGTGAAAAAGCAGGATTGCAGGTAGGGGATAATATCCTCAGTGTAAACTCCGAAAAGATAAGTGAAAATTCACGATTTGAAGAGATAGTAAAACAAAGTGAAGGCAAGACATTAAAACTAATTATTAAAAGAAATTCACAGGAAAAAGAAATCATTCTGAAACCCGTAAAAGACTCAGATGACAAAACCTACAGACTCGGACTATGGGTAAGAGACAGCTCTGCAGGTATAGGTACAATGACTTTCTATGACCGAGATACCGGTGCTTTTGCAGGACTCGGCCATGCAGTATGCGATGTTGATACGGGACAGGTAATGCCACTTTCGGGCGGTGAAGCAATGGGTGCACATATAAGCAGTTGTTACAAAGGTTCAAAAGGCAGTCCGGGTGAGCTTTGCGGAGTCTTTACAGGTAACAGGATAGGAAAGCTTAATATCAATTCCGAAGCAGGAATTTATGGTGTGCTTAATGTTTTTGATAATAAAAGTAATGTAATGCCTGTTGCAAGAAAGCAGGAAGTCAAAACAGGCAAGGCGCAGATTATTTCAACAGTTGATAAAAATAATGCTCAATACTATGATGTGGAAATAACTAAAATTTATTCTTCAAAGGATTCTCAGCAAAAGAATATGTCAATCAGAATAACAGACACAGAACTTATAGAAAAAACAGGCGGTATTGTACAGGGAATGTCAGGCAGTCCGATAATACAAAACGGAATGTTAATCGGTGCAATAACTCATGTTTATGTAGATGACCCTTTACAGGGGTACGCAATTTTTGCTGAAAACATGGTA
>JAFRZS010000051.1 GCA_017442445.1 Clostridia bacterium | reverse complement strand
GCAACCCTTGCACAGAAATACGGCTGTGACAGATTCGTTATGATTTCAACCGATAAAGCAGTTAATCCGACAAATGTTATGGGCGCTACAAAGCGTTGCTGTGAAATGATAATTCAGTATATGTCACAGCAGACAACAGGAACAGATTTCGTAGCGGTACGTTTCGGAAATGTTCTCGGCTCAAACGGTTCGGTTATTCCGCTTTTTAAATCACAGATTGAAAGCGGCGGCCCTGTAACAGTAACTCATCCTGATGTTATCAGATATTTTATGATGATTCCCGAAGCTGTTTCACTTGTGTTACAGGCAGGAGCTATGGCAAACGGAGGAGAGATATTTGTTCTTGATATGGGCAAACCTGTCAAGATTGTTACTCTTGCCGAAAAAATGATAAAAATGTACGGTAAAAAACCGTATGAAGATATTGCGATTGAATTTATTGGTCTTCGCCCCGGTGAGAAGCTTTTTGAGGAACTTCTTATGGACGAAGAGGGTCTTAAACCCACCTGCAACAATAAGATTTTTATAGGAAATCTTATTGACATTGAACCTGAATCTTTCATGAAAGATTTTGAACAGATAAGAAGTGCGGCAACCAACAACGAAACAGAAGTTGTTGTTAAAATGCTTGAAAAAATGGTTCCGACTTTTAATCATCTTACACACGAAAATGATGAACCGATAAAAAATATAGGTTAAAGAAAAGGATGTAGATGTTATGGATTTAGGTATAAAGGGAAAGAACACATTGATCGTCGGTGCGTCTAAAGGCATCGGACGTAATATTGCAACTGCTTTTGCAAAAGAAGGCGCAAGACTTACGGTTATAGCAAGAAGCGAGGATTTACTCAAAGATCTTATTGAAGAAATCAGTCAGTACAATGACCTTGACCACAAGTATTATGTTGCTGATTTAATGGAAGAAAATCCTAATGAATTGGCAAAAAAATGGCTTGAAGAGAGAGGCGTTTTTGACATCGTTGTGCATAATGTAGGTGGTTCTCTCGTCAGCAGAAATGCTCTTGGAACAATCGAGGAATGGACTCACGCATGGATGTTCAATGCAGGTCTTGCCATTGATATGAACAATGTACTCATTCAGCCGATGATTGACAAAGGCTGGGGCAGAGTTGTACATATTTCTTCAATATCTGCAAAGATGCTCAGAGGTAATCCGTTATATGCATCTTCAAAGGCATTTTTGAATGCGTATGTTACAACAGTAGGCAGAACAGTTGCACCTACAGGTGTTGTTATGTCCGCAGTTATGCCGGGAGCCGTAGCTTTTGAAGGCAGTTATTGGGATAACTTTACAAGAACAGATCCTGCAAGATGTGAAGATTTCCTCAGACATCATCAGGCAGTAAACCGTTTCGGTACAACTCAGGAAATTGCCGATGCAGTTTTGTTTATGGCATCTGAACAGGCATCATTTATGCAGTCAGCACTTATACCCGTTGACGGAGCAAATATGTAATTTAAATGAAAGTGGGGAAGGATGCTCCGGGCATCCGAAATATTATGCAGCGTTTTTTTGACATTGTTTTCAGCCTTATAGGATTGATTTTGACATCACCGATTTTTTTGGTAATGGCAATAGTTATTGCGATAGACAGCCCCGGCGGAGTATTTTATAAAGGCGAAAGAATCGGCAAGGACGGAAAGCCTTTCAAAATGTATAAATTCCGTTCAATGGTACCCAATGCTGCACAGATAGGTGCAGTAAATGTAATGGATAATGACAACAGAGTTACAAGAGTCGGTCATTTCTTACGTAAGTCAAAGATTGACGAATTACCGCAGTTTATCAATGTTTTAAAAGGCGACATGAGCTTTGTAGGTCCCAGACCTGAGGTTCAGTGCTTTGTTGATATGTACACAGAGGAAGAAGAAGTCATACTTACAATGCGCCCCGGTATTACAGACTGGGCATCAATGGCTAACTTCAAACAGTATGAGATTTTGGGTGAATTAGGTGACAAAATTAACCCCGACGATGTTTATGTAAAACTTATCAGACCGCTTAAATTAAAGCTTCAGTTATATCATGTAGAACATAATTCATTGGGTTCATATTTCAAAATTATATTCTGGACAGTATATAAGGTTATTTCGCGTTCAGAAAAGCTTCCGAAGGAAATTGAGCCTATGGTGGAGCAATATGCTAAAGAGATACTTGTTGTTAAAGAGGAACTTTTAAAAGCATAATCTGAAAAAATGGAAAGAGAGGAACTTTTGTTATGACAAGCGAACAGTTAGCATGGAAGATAAGACGGCACGGTGTTGAAATGACACACATTTCAAGAGGTTCACATATTGCAGCTATTTTGTCGGTAGCAGATATCGTTGCAGTTTTATATAACGGTGTTATGAATGTTGATCCTGAAAAGCCGAAAATGGAAAACAGAGACAGGTTTATATTAAGTAAAGGTCACGCCGGTGCTGCAGTATATGCGGCTCTGGCTGAAACCGGTTTTTTCGATATTGAAGAATTAAAGACTCATTATGCTGACGGAAGCAGACTCTCAGGCCATGTTTCACATAAGGGCGTACCGGGTGTTGAATTCTCAACAGGTTCATTAGGTCACGGACTTCCCGTTGCGGCAGGCATGGCTTATGCTGCAAAAATGGACAACAAAACTCACAAAATTTTTGTTGTCTGCGGTGACGGTGAGTGTGACGAGGGCTCAATGTGGGAAGCAGCTCTGATGGCTAATCATTTTGAACTTGATAACCTTATTTTAACAATTGACTACAATAAGATGCAGAGTCTTGATTTCTGTGAAAACACTTTGAAATTACATTCACTTGCTGATAAGTGGAAGGCTTTCGGCTGGAATGTTATTGACATTGACGGTCATAACCACGATGAACTGAAGGCTGCATATAATCAGGCAAAGGAACATAAAGGTTCACCTACCGTTGTAATCGCAAATACAACAAAGGGCAAGGGAATTTCCTTTATGGAAAATGATATCTTATGGCATTACCGCACTCCGCAGGGTGAAGAATATGATGCGGCGGTTGCAGAGTTGGAAGCACAGAGAGTATAAGGGGTGTCAAGATGAGAGATACGTTTGTAAAAACATTATTTGAAATAGCTAAAAAAGATAAAAATGTTCATATTGTAACGGGTGATCTGGGCTTTGGCGTACTTCGTCCGTTTTTTGAAAACTTACCCGAACAGATTACTAATGTAGGTATCGCCGAACAGAATATGACAGGCGTTGCTGCAGGTATGGCACGTGAGGGTAAGATTGTTTATACCTATTCTATCGGCAATTTCCCGACTTTGCGTTGCATTGAACAGATAAGGAATGACTGCGCATATCATGATGCAAATGTTAAGGTAGTTTGCGTAGGCGGTGGCTTTGTTTACGGTTCATTGGGTATGAGTCATCATGCAACGGAAGACATCGCTATGATGAGAGCTTTGCCCGATGTTACTGTTATGGCACCCGGTGACCTTGTAGAAGCTGAGTGTGCAACAAAAGCTATTTACGAACAGCAAGGTACTTGCTATCTTCGTCTCGGCAGAGGCGGGGAAAAACGCATACATGACACTACACCCGATTTTAAAATCGGTAAAGCAATAAAGATTAAAGACGGCGAAAAAGTTGCAATTTTCTCAACAGGCGGTATTTTTGACGAAGCACAGGATGCTTGTGAAATACTTGAGAAAAAAGGAATCAATCCTGCACTTTATACCTTCCCGACTGTTAAGCCTATTGACAGAGAAACAATCGTTGAATGTGCAAACAATTTCGATTACATTGTAACAGTTGAAGAGCATAATGTAATCGGCGGTTTTTCCGGTGCTGTTGCAGAGGTTTTATCAGAATTCAGACACAATGCAATTCAGATTAAAATAGGACTTAATGATACATATTCATGCATTGTAGGTTCGCAGAAATATCTCCGTGATTACTATGGTCTCAGTGCAGAAAAAATTGCTTCGAAAGTGGAGGAGTATCTTAAATGAGCAGGGTACTTATTTTAGCCAACGACGAAGCAACAATATATAATTTCAGACGCGAATTTTTAAAGGCTTTGGTAGAAGCAGGTCACGAAGTAATAGTTTCAGTCCCCGAAGCAGAGAGAGCAAAAGTTTTTGTAGAAATGGGTTGTAAACTTGCGACAATAAGCGTTACCAGAGCGGGTACGAATCCTCTTGAGGAGGTTTTAGTACTCGGAAGATATTTAAAACTCATAAAAAAAATAAAACCTGATATAGTTTTAACTTATACTCAGAAGCAGAATATCTACGGAAGCTTTGCTTGTAAAATCAACAAAGTTCCTTATATGAATACAGTTACAGGTGTAGGCAGAGTTTTCCAGAAGGAAGGTCTCCTTAAAAATGTCACCTGCAAACTGCAGAAAATGGCATTTAAAAATTCAAGCTGTGTTTTTTTTCAAAACACAGAAAATTTAAGAGTATACAGAGAAATGGGTATAGTTGCAGATAATATCTGTCTTTTACCCGGTTCAGGTGTAAATATATCAAAATACCAGTATAAGCCCTATCCCGAAATTGAAGATAAAACAAAGTTTGTTTTTGTATCAAGACTCAGAAAAGATAAGGGCTTTGATGAGTTTTTTGAAGCTGTTAAAAATGTTACAGCAAAAACCGATAAAGCAGAGTTTCACGTAATCGGATGGTTCGAAGATGATGAATACAAAGCGAAAATTGAGTATATGCAGGAAAATTATCCCGTAATTTTTCATGGTACTCTTTCACAGGAAGAAGTATATGAGGTTGTATCACAGTGCCACTGTCTTGTACATCCTTCGTATCACGAGGGTATGGCAAATGTCATATTGGAAGCTTCATCAGCCGGCAGACCTTGTATGGCTTCAAATATACATGGCTGTCTTGAATCAATTGAACACGGTGAAACAGGATTTTTATTTGATGTTAAAAGTGTTGAAAGTCTGACTCAGGCACTTTTGAATTTCCTTGAAATTTCCGCGGATAAAAGAGAACAAATGGGTAAAAATGCTCGTAAGAAGATGGAGAATGAATTTGACAGAAATATCGTTGTTAACGAATATATGAAACAGATTGATTCTGTATTAAAATAATATTAAGGGTGATTTATATGCTTTACGATAAAATTATAAACGGAGAAGAAAAAATTTCTCTTATCGGTCTCGGTTATGTAGGAATGCCGATTGCTGTTTCTTTTTCAAAGAAAGTAAAGGTTATCGGATTCGATATAAACAAGGAAAAAGTTGACCTTTACAAAAAAGGTGTTGACCCGACAAGAGAAGTCGGCAATAAGGCTATTTCGGAATGCTCCGTAGAATTTACAAGTGATGAAGCAAAGCTCAGAGAAGCTAAATTCCATATAGTTGCCGTACCTACTCCCGTAAGACGCGACCATACACCCGATTTACGACCTGTTGAGGGTGCAAGTGAAGTCTTGGGCAGAAATCTTACAAAGGGCTCAATTGTAGTTTACGAATCAACCGTATATCCCGGTGTAACAGAGGATATATGTGTGCCGATTCTTGAAAAAACATCAGGGCTTAAATGCGGAGTTGACTTCAAAGTCGGATATTCACCCGAAAGAATAAACCCCGGTGACAAGGTTCACCGTCTTGAAACAATCAAAAAAATCGTTTCAGGTATGGATGCAGAAACACTTGAAGAAGTCGCAAAGATTTATGAAATCGTTGTAAATGCAGGTGTACACAGAGCAGAAAGTATTATGGTTGCAGAGGCTGCAAAGGTTATTGAAAACAGCCAGAGAGATATCAATATCGCTTTTATGAACGAGCTTTCAATAATTTTTGAAAAGCTGAATATTGACACAAAGGCGGTTTTAGAAGCAGCAGGAACAAAATGGAATTTCCTGAAATTCACTCCCGGTTTAGTTGGAGGTCACTGTATCGGCGTTGACCCTTATTATCTCACATACAAGGCTGAAGAAGTCGGATATCATTCACAGATCATTCTTTCCGGAAGAAGAATAAATGATGATATGGGCAGATATATAGTTGAATGTTTAGTCAAGAAAATGATTTCTGCAGATATTCCCGTCAAAAATGCAAAGGTTGCAATTTTAGGACTTACTTTCAAAGAAAACTGCCCTGACACACGAAATACTAAGGTCATTGACATCATAAATGAATTGAAGGAATATTCAATTGTTCCGTATATTGCAGACCCTGTTGCAGATAAGGAAGAAGCTTACAGAGAATATAAAATCAGCTTTTGCGAGGTTGACGATATTGCCGATGTTGATGTTGTTGTCCTTGCAGTAGGTCATGATGAGCTGAAATCAATGACAAAAGAACAGATTGACAAACTGTTTAAATCAGGCAACAAGAAAAAAGTTTTGTTTGATATAAAAGGTGTCCTGGATAAAAATGAATATTCAGGCGATGATTATATTTATTGGCGATTATAAGAAGGAGAGATTCAGATGAGCTATAAGGATTTAAAATTCCCCGAAAATTCAGTATTTCTTGTAACAGGCGGAGCAGGATTTATTGGTTCAAATCTGTGCGAAGCCATACTCTCAATGGGATATAAAGTAAGATGCCTTGATAACCTTTCAACAGGCAAGCAGGCTAATGTTGATTTGTTTATTGATAATCCCAATTATACATTTATCAAAGGCGACATCAAAGATCTTGAAACTTGTATGAACGCTTGTGACGGTGCAGATTATGTTCTCAATCAGGCAGCATGGGGAAGCGTTCCGAGAAGTATAGAAATGCCTTTGTATTACGAAGAGGTAAACATCAAGGGCACACTGAATATGCTCGAAGCTGCAAGACAGAAGGGTGTAAAGAAATTTGTATATGCTTCAAGCTCATCAGTTTACGGTGACCATCCCGTACTTCCCAAGAAAGAGGGCCAGGAAGGAAATCTCCTTTCTCCCTACGCACTCACAAAAAGAGTGGATGAAGAATACGCAAAGCTTTATAAAAAGCTTTACGGTCTTGACACATACGGCCTCAGATATTTCAATGTTTTCGGTCGCAGACAGGACCCCAACGGCGCTTATGCAGCTGTAATCCCGAAATTTATAAAAATGCTTCTCAATGACGAAGTACCGACAATCAACGGTGACGGTAAGCAGTCAAGAGACTTTACATACATAGAAAACGTAATTGATGCAAACTTAAAAGCCTGTGCGGCACCTGAATCATCAGCAGGTGATGTATATAATGTCGCATACGGCGGAAGAGAATATCTTATTGATATTTATTATACCTTAACAAAAGCACTCGGCAAAGATATCGAACCCAATTTCGGCCCTGACAGAGCAGGAGATATCAAGCACTCAAACGCTGATGTTTCAAAAGCAAAGGAAAAAATAAATTACGAACCTCTGTTCAGCTTCGCCGACGGAATCAAATTAGCAATAGAGTGGTATAAAGAAAATTTATAGGAGATGAAAAAATGCCTATAAGAATTTTGCAGGTAGTCACAACTATGGACATGGGCGGCATTGAATCGTTGCTTATGAATCTTTACCGTAACATAGACAAGGAAAAGGTGCAGTTTGATTTTTTAGCACACAGGGATTTTGAGTTTTATTACGAAAAAGAAATTAAGGAAATGGGCGGAAAAATTCACAGAATAATGCCCATAACTCCTACAAAAATTTCTCAGTATTGTAAAGAGTTAAGAAAATTTTTCAAAGCTCATCCTGAGTACAAAGTTGTCCATTCTCATCTCAATGCGTGGAGTTATCTCGTTTTAAAAACTGCTAAAAAATGTGGGATACCTGTAAGAATAGCGCATTCACATACGACAAATCTCAGGAGTAGAAGAAATAAAATCAGAGTGATGTTTATTGATTATTGCCGAGCAAAAATCAATAAACAGACCACTCACAGATATGCTTGTAGTAAGGGTGCAGGTGAATGGCTTTACGGCAAAGCAAACTTCGAAGTATTCAAGAATTCAATTGATGCACAAAAGTTCAGCTTTAACGAAAATATAAGAAATACTGTCCGAGAAGAGTTAGGTTTGAAAGACGAACTGTTACTCGGTCATGTAGGGCGCATGGATAGTCCCAAAAACCATATTTTCTTAATAAAGGTATTGAAAGAACTGGTAAAAGAATGTCCTGATACAAAACTTTTATTAATTGG
>JAFRZS010000050.1 GCA_017442445.1 Clostridia bacterium | reverse complement strand
TGAGGTGGAATATATGAAAAAACAATTTGAAGCTTATTATTCTGAATACTGGGCTTGGTTTTGGCTATTTCTATCTATTATTTTTTGCATTAATATTGCTGTTTTTTCTGTCTGGTGGTTAGAAACGATTTCGCTGACTTTTATTATCGTGTCATCAATCTGTGCAATTGTTTTCTTTCTTATGTTCGTAAAAACCAAAAGAGAAACCGGTATTGCTGTTGAGATTCTTGACGATATTTTAATTCTACACAAGAAAGAAATTATTTCTATTCCAATAAAGGATATTCAAAGAATTGATGTTCATAATGCGGACGGATCATTTGATATCCTCGTTAAAACCGCAAATAATAAATATTCAATGCATTGCTTTATTAAAGAACAACGCCAAAAGAAAACTTTATTTATAGACTACCTAAAAAGCAAAAATATCAAACTCAAAACTTATGATTTGCTATAAGAAAAGGCTTGCCAATCGGCAAGCCTTTTGTGTTAAAATAAAGTCGTTACCCAATAAATAACCCCATACACCACACTTGCTGATGTGCCGTAAACTATGACGGGACCTGCGATTTTAAACATATTTGCGGCGGTGCCGAGAACAAAACCTTCGGTTTGAAATTCAAGTGCGGGTGACACTACTGCATTTGCAAAGCCTGTTATGGGAACTATTGTACCGGCTCCGGCATATCTTGCTATATTATCAAATATTCCGAGTCCTGTCAGAATTGCAGTAATAATTATGAGTGTAGCCGGTACTAATGCTTTTGCTTCTTCGATTGAAAATATCATTGAATACGTCTGTGATAAAAGCTCACCTATTGTGCAGATAAGTCCACCGAACAAAAACGCATTTATTGAATTTTTAAGCTTCGGTGACGGCGGCGATGCCTTTTTCACCATATCCGAATACTCTTGTTTTGAAATTTTCATTATGACACTTCCTTTTTCGTAGTGTCTGTATAAAAACAAAAAATATGCACTAAGCATCTGCTTAGTGCATATTTTGATTTAACCTACTGTTTCGCTTAAAACATCTGTGTATGCTATCTGAATTTCACCCATTTGGTCAAGGTAAATTACATAGCCTTTTGCGTAATATGTTTTGGTGTTAGATGCTACAAGCACTACAGAATACTGTCCGTCCTGTTCGTGTGAAACTGTTCTTCCCTGCTTGATTTCTTCATTGTCTGATGCGTGTTCCACTGTGAAGTGGCCGCTTTCTACAATTGCTTCATTCTTTGTAAAGAGTATTCCCGATTCAATGAATGTATAGCCTTCAGGAAGGTTTCTCTCAACTGTGAATGTTACTCTGTAATTATTTACAACCTTTGAATAAAGTGTTACTGTCGGTTGTGCTGTTATATTTTCAGCATAAACTGCTGTAATTGTAACATCACGGCAGACATAGAAGGAATAATTTTCTTCGGTTGAGATTATTGTTTTTCCGCCGTCATCTGACCAACCTGTAAACTTGTTTCCGTTTGCATCTGTAAGCTTTTCAGGAGCAACTGTAATTTTTGTATCATACTGATACATATTATCAGCACTTGCGTTTTCAATTATTCCGCCGACTGCTTCTACCTTATATTCTTCCTGTTTTAATACATAATTGCCTCTGATTATCATATGGGATGTTACTGATGAGAAATCCTGATCCCAACTGTCAAAAACATAGCCTGAATAATACTTATTTCTCATATTAGGGGCAGTTGCAGATGAACCGTGTTTTACATATGCTGTTGATAAAATCACATTATTTCTGTCAACAAAAACAACTCTGTAATGGTTATCAATTGTGTTTGCATACTGTGCTGTGATACTGATATCATTTGTTATTGCAAGTGTGTATGTCGGGTCTGTTGAAATAACTCTGTTTCTTGAATCATACCAGAATAAGAACTGATTTGAGCCTGAAGCTTTTGTTCTGATTGTGCAAAGTGTGTTGAGTTCATAGGATTTCGTATGAGTTGATCCCATATAAACCTCTTCTGCACCGTTTGCTCTGATGTATCCGTAGCCGCCGAGTACAGACACAACAAGCTGTGCTGTTTCAGGTTTCTTTTCCCATTTTGCATAAACATCAATATCACCCTTCATAGTGGTGAAAACGTGCTCTGTTGTTAAGTCTTTATCACTGTACCAACCTGCGAAATTATAGCCGTTTCTTACAGGATTAGCAGGTATGTATTCGGCTGTTTCTTCGCCGTATCTTACACTTATGATAAGGTCATCGCTGCCGTCATTATGATGGAATGTGATATCATATGTGACAAATTCAAGCTTGTTGATAGCATTTGTAAGTCTTATTGTGTAAGAATCAATATAATACTGATTGTCACCCGATGCGTCCAATGTCCAGTCAATATCATCAACTACTGCCTGAAGATTAGCCCATGATTCAGGTGTGTACAGATATTTTTTCTCTGCAAGTGCTTCATACGAAAGATAAATTGTTTCAAGAAGTGTATAGTTTGCACCCGCAGAAAGGTTGTTGAGCGCTTCTGTTATATCTGCTGTGTATCCGTTGATTGTCGGCTGTAATGTAACAGTAGCATCATCGGGGACATTGTAAGCATTCATGAGTGCTGTCTCAACAGCTGACCATGAAGCAGGAGTATATGAATATTTATTATAGCTTTCTGCCAAAGCAACTGCATTTCTGAGTTCTTCAGTATTTGCAGGAAGATTGTAAAGCTCTGCAGTTTTTGCAGAAATGTCTGATGCAAGTGCATCAATTTCAGGCTGATTTTCTGCTGATGTTGTTTCAGAATACGCTTCTGCTTCTGCAAGAAGTGCCGATAACTCTGCCCATGTTTCAGCTTCAAAATATCCTGTCATGACCGAAATCAAAGTATTTGCTTCCTCTACAGATTTGTTGAGTTCCTGTAAATCTGCGTATGCGCTTTCTTCAACACTTACATCAAATTTGTTTTCAGGAATCTGAGCAGGTGTAAAATTGAATAAAAGCATTATCGCAGATAAAATTGCAGAAATAATTTTTATAAACATACCTATTTCTCCTTTACTTCTTGTTTTTCATTTTTATATCTTTTTCAACTGTTTTGTTAACAGCATTTTCTACCGCTTCATAAAATCCGTTATTCTCAAGTGTCTCAATAATTTTTGCACCCGTTGAATTTTCAGATTTAATCTGAGCTATTTTCTTTTCAATGTCATCATCTTCGCTGAAAATCACTTCTGCTTTTCTGAACATAAGCTCAGATGCCATTTTTAAAGCTTCTGACTTGTACGCGCCATTTTTGACCGCCGCTCTTGCAATAGAGTCAAGAAAAATATACGCAAATGCAGGTGCTGAACCTGCCGCCGCACAAAATTCTGAAAAAAGATTTTCCTCAAGTCTTACAGTTTTTCCCGCAGAATTGAAAATTCTCTCAGCAAATGCTATATCCTCTTCCCCTGCAGCATCATTTGCACATATTGCCGAAATAGCTTCTGATACTTTTGCGTTGATGTTGGGCATTATTCTGACTACTCTGAGCTTTTGTGAAAGACATTCTTCAATAGTTTTAATTTCTGTACCTGCCGCTACGGAAATTATCAATGTATTTTCTTCACACATAACCTTATCAAGTTCTCTGAGTACAATCGGCAGTATATTCGGTTTCACCGCAAAAATTACTGCAGAGCAATTCTTAACAAGTTCATCTGATGTGTCAAAAGGAGTTACACCGTAACCATCACTGCATTTTAGCGCTTTTGTTTTATCAAGGTCATATACACCAATCTCTTTACCGCTAAAAAGACCTGAACTTACCATTCCGTCCATTATGGCATTGGCAATATTCCCTGTTCCTAAAAAACCAACTGTTCTTTTCATCTTACTACCATACTTTCTTAATTTACAGTATTCTTCTATATTATAATATATTTTTTCTACTTTTACAACAAAAATTTTTGATTGATTATTTCGTCGATATATGATAGAATATATGTGATTTGATATTTTACAGAAAGGAGTAATTATATATGCCTGAATTGCGTTGTAAATTTTGCGGAAAAATTCTTGAAGTTCCCGAAAAAAAGCTTACTTTTACACATGATTGCGGTGTAGAAATTGTTATTCCTTCCAGACTTACAGATGCGCGTATAGAAAAATTCAACGCAGGATATAGTTATCTACGCAATCTTGATTTCAAAAAAGCTGAATCCTGTTTCAGAGAAATTATCTCTGCAAGGGCAAAAAATGACTATGAGGCTAACTGGTGCCTCGCTTTATGTGAGTTCAAGGTTGAAAATTTTTATAACTCCGTAAAGAAAAAATTTGAACTTCACACACATTATGCAGGTAATGAAAATTTCACGGACAGCGAATACTATAAAACGGCTATACTCAATGCCCCGGCACCGATAAAAGCCGTTTACAGAAAACAGGGCAAGGAAATAAATAACATTATTGCTACAAAAAAGATTGCGAACGAAAAACGAAACAAAGCTTTCAGTTTCGTTAACCGCGGAAAATTTGACGAAGCAGACAATCTTTTCAATGAAATTCTTGAGATTTCAACACGCGAGCCTTTGGCTTATATCGGAAAACTGCTTTGCGAATTGAATCTCAGAGATATCGCTAAACTTACAGAATCAGAAATTTCTCTTACTCAATACAAAAACTTTAATAACGCACTTCACTGCGCTGACCGAGAAACAAAAATTTTCCTTAATTCATATAACATGGCTGTTTCTGAGCGACTTAATCAGGAGGATTTCTTTCCTGAAGAAGATATCATTCATACTCTTGATGAAATGGAAATTTCTGCTGAGGATACATTTGAAATCACTACCGCCGATAAAGCTATAGGCGCTCTTAATGATATAAGATATCGCCTTTTTGCACTGGGAATGTTTTTCAAAGAACATATCAAAGGTATAAAGATATTGATAATAACACTTTGCGCTTTGTTGGTTTTAGCGCTCGGCGCATTCATTTTGTCACTTACGGTTTTTGCTCCGACAGATTATTATGAAGTCGGAAACGAGCTTTTCCAAAGCGGTAATATCCTCGATGCCGCTGAAAATCTCGCTCTTGCAAAAGCTGAACCAAAAGCAGTTGAGCTTTTAAAGTCTGACGAGTTTTATAAAGAAATCAACTCGCTTTATAACGACGGAAAAATCAGAGAAGCTGTTCATCTTGCAAACCTCTGCGGTATCACTTCAACGGATATTGAAGCTCTTGACCGACTTATCAATGAAACTGTTGCTTCAGGAGAACACCACGCCCTTTCAATCAAAGCTGACAAAACTGTTCAGACTGCAACTATGCTCAGCTATTCCAATTACGGTGAAATTAATGTCGCTTCGTGGTCTGATATTGTTTCTGTAGCAACAGGTACCTATCATTCCGTAGGTCTTACATCTGACGGTCATGTCGTTGTCGCAGGTGATAACAGATTCGGTCAATGTGACGTTTCCGAATGGGAAGATATTATCGCAATTTCAGCGGGTAGCCGACACACTGTCGGATTAAAATCTGACGGCACCGTAGTTGCAACGCAATATCTCGGAGAAAACAATAAACGGCAATCAAATGTATCCTCATGGAAAAATGTTATTGCAATTTCTGCGGGTGACGATTTTACAATCGGTTTGCTTTCAGACGGTACGGTTGTTTCAACTCTTTTCAATGAAGAAATCGTAAAATGGAAAGATATCGTTTCAATTTCCGCCGGTTATAAACATATTCTTGCGCTAACCTCTGACGGAAAAGTGCTTTCCGCAATCCTTGATAATGCAACCGATTTTGGTCAGACAAATGTATCCGAGTGGTCGGATGTTATTGCAATTTCAGCAGGTTATAAACATTCTATCGCAATCAAAGCTGACGGCACACTTCTTTCAACAGATAATTCTGTTCCCTCAATCAAAAAGGCTTCTGATTGCTCAGCAGGTAACGGTTTCTCCGTTGCTTTAACTCAGAAGAAGCAATTTATTGCAACTCCCGAAATAAACATTAAAAATTGGATATATTAAAAGTAAAGATGCTGTAAAAAACCGAAGTTTTTTACAGCTCAGTCTTAAGGGGATAGGAAAAAAGATGAAGAACGGACAAACCGAGCGAAATCAAGGCTTCAGCCTTGATTTTGTATGCCCGAAGGCGTACAAAGGTACGCCGAGCGGTGAGGTTTGTTCGTAGTATAAAACATAAAACTTTACAGTTTTTGATATTAT
>JAFRZS010000049.1 GCA_017442445.1 Clostridia bacterium | reverse complement strand
TATGGGAAAAGCTATGGGTAGGGAAGCCGGAAAAAAACTTCTCTTTAAACGATTTGAACAGCATATTCCCGATGAAAGATTTCCGCTTTGTTTCCTTTATTCTTCAAACAGAGAATTAGGTCAGCAATTCATGGAAGAAACCGTAAAACAATTTTCACTTGAATCTTACAATATAAAATTAGTTCCTGTCGGCGGTGTTATCGGCACTCATATTGGCACAGACGGTATTGGCTTTGCCTACGTAATGAAAGAGACAGAATAACATTTTTTCTTTTCCCTTACATATGAATGTAAGGGGAGATGATGTATCTTGAAAACAGCGCACATATTTATATCACTGCTTCTTATTCTCAGTTTTACTTTGTTGTTTTCGCTGACATATAGTAAAAACAGCAAATCGGTATCAACACCGGTATTAAATAAACCAAAGATAATCATCGATGCAGGTCACGGAAGTCCTGACGGCGGAACACAGACCCCTGACGGCACTTTGGAAAAGGATTTAAATCTTGCGATTGCTAAAAAAATCGCGCTTTTGTGTGACTTAAATTCAATTGACTACATTATGACAAGAACGACAGATGATTGCATAGCAGATAAGTCAGCAGAAACCATAAGACAGAAAAAAATTTCAGATACTAAAAACCGCCTGAAAATCATAAATGATAATCCTCAGGCAATTTATTTAAGTGTACATCAGAATTATTTTTCGGATCAAAAATATAGCGGGGCTCAGGTGTTTTACTCCAAAAATAACCCAATGAGTTCTGTTTTGGCCGAGACTGTACAAAAACAAATTGTTGAACTTCTACAACCGCAAAACTACCGAATTGCAAAACCTACAGGCACAGAAATTTACCTTTTGTATCATGCAAAAAATACAGCAATAATGGTAGAGTGCGGTTTTTTATCTAACCCCAAAGAAGCTGAGCTTCTTAAATCAGAAGAATATCAAAATAAAATGGCTTTCGCAGTTTTTTGCGGAATTTTAAAATACTTGGAGGCTTAAAAATGGCTCTGAAATCTAAATCACAATATGTCTGCAATCAATGCGGATATGTTACTCCCAAATGGTTTGGTCAATGTCCCGGCTGTCGTGAATGGGACACTATGGTTGAAGAAATCGTACAGCCGAAAAATGAAAAAAATATCTACAAATCTACAGGCACAACACTGAGTGCTACAAATATTTCTAATGTTAAAACCGATGCGGAATTGAGATATAAAACAGGCATGAAAGAGCTTGACAGAGTAATGGGTGGGGGAATAGTAAAAGGCTCACTCATTCTCTTAAGCGGTGATCCCGGCATCGGAAAATCAACAATTCTCTTACAGATTTGCGAACACTTAGGCAAAAGTCTTGAAATTCTTTATGTATCAGGCGAAGAATCAGCTCATCAGATAAAACTCAGAGCAGACAGGCTTTCAGTATCATCCGAAAAATTGTCTGTAATGTGTGAAACTGATGTACAAGCTATATCGGAGTATATCCGTTCAACAAAGCCTGATATAGTTATTATTGACTCAATTCAGACAATGAATTTTACTGAGCTATCATCAACTCCCGGTAGTGTAGCGCAAGTCAGAGAATCAACAAATATTCTTATGCGCACCGCAAAATCTCTTGAAATTCCGATAATAATCGTAGGTCATGTCAACAAAGACGGAAATATTGCAGGTCCTAAAGTCCTTGAGCATATCGTTGACTGTGTTTTATATTTTGAAGGCGACAGAAATCTCTCATACAGAATACTCCGTGCAGTTAAAAACCGCTATGGCTCAACAAACGAAATAGGTGTTTTTGATATGCTTGATACGGGACTTTCAGAGATTGAAAACCCCTCACAAATGTTAATATCAGGCAGACCTCAAAATACATCCGGCACTTGCATTGCTTGTGCTATGGAAGGTTCCCGACCTATTTTAGCTGAAGTTCAGGGTCTGGTTGCACCGACAGGATTCGGTAATCCAAGGCGTATGTCAACCGGTTTTGATTATTCCCGTATGGCTATGCTTCTTGCTGTTTTAGAAAAGCGATCAGGTTATTTCTTCGGAAACATGGACGCATATATAAATATTGTTGGCGGTCTCAAGCTTGACGAACCTGCAACCGATTTACCTGTGGCAATTTCTTTGGTTTCAAGCTTAAAGGATATTGTAGTTCCTGATGATATTCTCGCTTTTGGTGAAATAGGTCTTACAGGGGAGATAAGAGGTGTAAACCACTGTGACCAACGCCTTATTGAAGCCGCAAGACTCGGTTTTAAGAGATGCATTATCCCTGCGCAGAATTACCGCAGAGTATCAGATAATGTTAAAAAGAATATTGAGGTTATCGCTGTAAGAACTGTTCGCGATGCAATAGGAGTAATTCTTTAATGAAATTTTTAAATACACCAAATCTTCCTGATTCATTTGTAAAGGCAGTCGCATTAGGTGACGGATATACTGAAATATGTAACGAATTAAAAAAACTAAATATAGACATCATAAAATTAAAACCGGAAAAAAAATTTCTTCTTGGACTTAAAAATCATGCAGATATGCAAGTTTTTAACGCAGGTCACGGAAATTTTTTTATAAACAGCTTACAAACTGAACTTTGTGAAATTATTAACAATCGGGGAGGAACAGTAAAGAAAATTGACTTTCCTTTAGCGGCGTTTTATCCGCATGATGTGCTTTTAAACGCAGCTTCTGTAGGCAAATACATCATCTGCAACAAAAAAGCCGTTTGCCAAGAAATCCTGTGTCAGACAGAACAACACATCATTCACGTAACTCAAGGCTATACAAAATGCTCAATTTGTGTTGTTAATTCTGAAGCTATTATAACTGATGATCCGTCAATTTTTGATGCTGTAAAAAATATACTTGATGTTTTACTCATTTCAAAAGGTGATATTCTTTTAGAAGGATTTAAATACGGATTTATTGGCGGAGCAACATTCAAACTTGATAAAAATATTTTAGCATTCACCGGACAAGTTAAAACTCACAGAGATTCAGATAAAATTAAAAGTTTTTTAAATAACCATTCGGTTAATATACTTGAATTAAATAATACTGATTTAATTGATATAGGCGGTGTAATACAGCTTAGCATATAAAACAAAGAAGTATTAAATATACCAAAAGGTACATAGGGAGCATCTGAAAATTACCCCTACTGAAAACTACAACTAATTATACAAAAGAAATATTTTGTATAACTCGGGTA
>JAFRZS010000048.1 GCA_017442445.1 Clostridia bacterium | reverse complement strand
TCTCGGCCCCATCGGTTTTCCGGGACCGCCCGGTCTGCCGCCTCTCATAGGTCCTGCCATTATGATACCCTCCCTTCAAGCTGTGACATATAAACTTCCTTGTATATGTCGTTGCTTTCAAGTAATTCATCGTGAGTACCTATCGCATTCACTTTACCGTCATCAAGAACGATTATTCTGTCAGCTTCTTCAACAGATGAAATTCTCTGCGCAATTATAATTGTTGTTACGTTGCCGAAATTCTTGCTGAATGCTTCGCGGATTTTTGCATCGGTTGCTGTGTCAACAGCACTTGTGCTGTCATCTAAAATCAGAATCTTGGGATTCTTCAATAATGCTCTTGCGATACAGAGTCTTTGCTTCTGACCGCCCGAAACATTTACACCGCCCTGACCGAGCTCAGTTTCATAGCCGTCGGGAAATGCTGATATAAAGTCATGCGCCTGAGCCGCCTGTGCAGCTTCGATTATTTCTTCGTCACTTGCATTTTCGTTGCCCCAACGAAGATTATCCTTTATTGTACCCGTAAAGAGAACATTTTTCTGCAACACCATGGCAACAGAATCTCTTAATTTATCGAGCTTATATTTTCTTACGTCAATTCCGCCGACTTCAACACAGCCTGAATTTACATCATAGAGTCTGGGAATCAACTGAACAAGTGTCGTTTTTGCACTGCCTGTTGAGCCGATGATTCCTATTGTTTCTCCCGATTTGATTTCAATATTTATTTCTGACAAAACATCTCTGCCCGTTCCTGTCTGATACTTGAAATTAACATCTTTGAAAACAATCGAACCGTCTTTTACCTCTAAATTTTCGTCACAGTCTTCATCGCTGATGTCAGGCTTTTCTTCAAGAACTTCAACTATTCTTGTGATTGATGCCTTGAACATTACAAACATTACAAGCACCATGCTTATCATCATCAAGGACATAAGCACCTGATTGATGTATGATATAAAGCTCATAAGCTCACCCGTTCCCATTGTGCCCTGCGCCACAAAGTGTCCGCCGAACCACAAGGTTGCAAGTATGCAGAGATATACAAGCATCTGCATTATCGGCTGATTGAGTATTATGAGTTTTTCTGCAAAGATTGATGCATCTCTTAATTCGTCATTTGAAAGCTGGAATTTTTCTTTTTCGTGTCTTGCTCTTACATATGCCTTCACAACTCTTATTGAAATAAGATTTTCCTGAATTGATGCATTGAATTTATCAAACTTTTTGAGCATACTCTTAAATCTCGGCATAGCCTTTGAGGAAATCAAACCTAAAGATATAGCGAGTATCGGTATTGCTATAAGGAACATAACAGAAAGACGTTTGTTAAGTCTTAATGTCATAATAACTGCGGAAACAAGCATGGTCGGCGCTCTGAAAAGTGTGCGTATTGCCATCATGTAACCCATCTGAACAGTTGCAACATCCTTTGTCATTCTTGTTACAAGCGAAGCCGTACTGAACTTATCAATATTTGTGAAGGAAAAGCTCTGTATTGCATCAAAAATGCCTCTTCTCAATTCTGCTCCGAAGCCCATACTTGCAGTTGCCGCAAGTTTTGCGCATAAGGCTCCGCAGAGAAGCGATAAGCCTGCAAAAAGTATCATCATTCCGCCCTTCTGACAGATATACTCTATTGCTCCCGTTTCCATTTTCAGACCGATGTCAACAATATCTGCCATTAAAAGAGGAATGTTTAATTCCATAAGTACTTCGCCAATCAAAAGTATCGGACATAATGCCGCCTGAAGCCAATACTTTTTCATGTACGGAAAAAGTTTTCTCATTTGT
>JAFRZS010000047.1 GCA_017442445.1 Clostridia bacterium | reverse complement strand
TAAAATGAAGTCTTTTTCTTTGATGTAAGAAGGTCAAAGGCTAACTGTTCATCACCGTGCTTGAAGAGATTTCTTGTAACGATGTCGGTACCGAAAATACCTGTATCATAGCAGCCTTTTCTCTTGTAGTTTTTGACCATGTTGCTGTAGGTTCTTTCATCACCTAAACCGATGTCAACTGCAAATGAGTTAGCACCCTGAATATTGTTTGCAAAGTTACCTGTTTTTTCGTCAAAATAATTATCAACAAGTGCTTTCTTTTTTATTGCAATTCTGTCTTCTGCAAATTTGATTATATCGTCCTTGCCTAAAATTTTTGCAATTTCAATAACCTCATAAAGAGATTTTATGTAGAAATAATTATTGACGAACGGTTCAGGAATGGCGATTTTTGTCGGCGTACACCAGTCGCCGAGACACCAAGCCCAAGCTTCATCAGATGTAACAAGTTCGTTTTCGCTGTGTGCTTCAAGATAATCAAAATAACGAAGCATCTGCGGAAGATATTTTTCAAGAATCTCTTTGTCGCCGTAGTTTTTATAAAATACCCAAGGAACGTGTACTATCGCACATCCCCAGCCGCCCGGACCTCCGCCTGATGCAACCATGGGAGCAGTGTACTGTATGTGACCGCTTTTTCTGTCCTGACAGTCGGAAATATCCTCAAGCCATTTCTTATAGAATTTATATCCGTCAAGTGTTGTCATGGCAACATCACAGGCAAGTTGACCGTCACCAGTGTAGCCTCTGCCTTCGCGGTGAGGACAGTCAGACGGAATAGAACAGTGCATATTTGCAAGTTGTGTTCTTATATATGCATCGTAAAGCCAGTTGAGAGTTTCGTCTGATGATTTGAAATCAGATGTAACAGCAACATCTGAATGTATAACTGCAAAAGACTCAAGCTTTGCATTATTTGTAACGGAAATATATCTTCCTGCGTGCCACATGAATTTGGGACTTGCAGTTCTTTTGTTGCCGTCAGCAATAAATTTGTCGCCTCTTTTTACAAGATGTGACCAATAGCTGACACTTACAAAATTCAAAGCACCGGATTTGCTGACTTCTTCCGCGTAGTGAACATTGATTTCGCTTCCTGCTTCACAGTCAAATGAAACTATGGCACCGCCGGTAACATTTTCACCAAGGTCATAGACGGTATGATTTTTAAATACCTTGTGAACTTTGGGAGTTATGTAACGGATGATTTTATCCGCAGGTGCGTCCTGAATATAGTAATTGCTGTCAGGTGCATCAATAATATTAACGGGTGTCCAATCGCTGTCATCAAAGTCCTTTTCTGCCCAGTTATCTGTTGCAAGACGGTAATCGTGTCTTTCACCGAAAAGCATGTCGCTGTTTGTGATATGAGATGCTTTGTAACGGAGGTTTTCGTTGGAACAGACAGTAGTTGTTTTATCTCCGATAAGGTCAATCTTGTAACAGAGCATAACGGACTTTGAATATTTCTTTGCAATAAACCATCCGCCGCCTAAAGCTACTGCGATTGTATTTTTGCCCTCGTTAATATAATCGGTTATATCATATTTCATACAGAGGATTCTGTGGTTATATTCCTCGTCGATAATTGTGCCGCCGCACTCATGAACCATTTTTACATAGTCAGTCCAGGCGGGGACAAATATATCATCACCGACTCTTTTACCGTTTATATAAAGCTCAAAAAAACCGAGACCGCAGATTGTAATTTCTGCCTTGTTTATTTTATCGGAATTAAAACTGCCTCTGATATAAGGTTGTTTGCAGTTAGGGGTGCTAACCCATTTTGCACTGCCGAAAATTTCTTTTGAAGTCATATTTTTCACCTTTCTGCATTAAAAGCCGTTAGGATTTTCACTCTGCCATCTCCAAGAGTCTTCGCACATTTCCTCAAGTCCTCTTTCAGCTACCCAACCGAGCTCATTTTTAGCTTTTGAAGGATCGGAGAAGCAGGTTGCAATATCACCGTCACGGCGAGGTGCGATTTCGTATTTGATTTCAATGCCTGATGCCTTTGAAAATGCCTTTACGATATCGAGAACGCTGTAGCCGTTACCTGTACCAAGGTTATAAATGTTGATACCTGTTTCAGCTAAAACCTTTTTAACTGCATAAACATGACCGATACTTAAATCAACAACATGAATGTAATCGCGGACCCCTGTTCCGTCATGAGTATCGTAGTCATCGCCGAAAACATTAAGATGATCAAGCTTACCAACAGCAACCTGAGTTATGTAGTGCATAAGATTGTTCGGGATACCGTTGGGGTTTTCACCGATTCTGCCGCTCTTGTGTGCGCCGATAGGATTGAAGTATCTCAATGTGCAAACACTCCACTCGTCATCTGATTTGCAGAGGTCCTGTAAAATATTTTCAATATAGAGTTTTGTTGTGCCGTAGGGGTTTGTTGTGCCGCCGATAGGCATTTCTTCTTTCAAAGGTGAGGGATTACTGCTTCCGTAAACGGTTGCGGAAGAACTGAATACGATTTTCTTTACTCCGGCATCTTTCATAGCGAGTAAAAGTGTAACTGTACCGCCGATGTTGTTATCATAATACTCCAAAGGCTTCTGACAAGATTCACCGACAGCCTTAAGACCTGCAAAGTGAATTACTGCTTCAATATTCTCTGTTGCAAAAAGATTATCAAGAAATTCGCGGTCACGGATATCGCCTTCATAGAATTTGAAGTCCTTATTTGTAATTTCTTTGATTCTGTTTAAAGATTCACTCTTGCTGTTATAGAAATTATCTAGTATAATAATCTCATAACCTGCATTTAAAAGCTCCACGCAAGTATGAGAGCCGATATATCCGGCACCGCCTGTAACTAAAATTGACATAGGTATTACCTCCGCAAATTATATTTAATTTATTTTACACTAAAATGCAATAAATTCCAATAGATTTATGAAAGGTTTTTTAATTTTTTATGAGAGAGCTTACAAACATCAATTACATCAAAGAATTACTTAACAAAAATAACTTCAGATTTTCAAAATCGCTCGGACAGAATTTCCTTGTGAATCCTTCCGTCTGTCCCAGAATGGCTGACTATGCCGTATGGGAAGATAATATGGGTGTTATTGAAATCGGAACGGGAATAGGTGTTCTTACAAAGGAACTCGCACTCAGAGCAAAGAAGGTTGTTGCGATAGAGCTTGATATGTCGCTCATGCCGATTTTGTCTGAAACACTCGCGGATTTTGATAATATCACAATAATCAACGAAGATGTGCTGAAAGCTGATCTCGAAAAAATAATTAAAGAACATTTTGACGGAATGAAGGTCTGCGTATGCGCAAATCTTCCTTATTACATCACATCGCCCGTTATAATGAAGTTGCTTGAAAGCAAATTGCCCTTAGAAAATATCACTGTTATGGTACAAAGGGAAGCGGCGGACAGGCTCTGCGCAGAAGTCGGCAGCAGAAATTCAGGTGCGGTTACTGTGTGCGTTGATTATTATTCCGAAGCACAGAAGCTTTTTGATGTATCAAAAGGTTCGTTTATTCCGTCACCCAAGGTTGACAGTGCAGTAATTCAGTTGCAGGTCAGAAAAGAACCCGAAATAGAACTCAAAGACGAAAAATTATTTTTCAGAATGGTAAAAGCGGCATTCGGACAGAGAAGAAAAACCATTCCCAATTCCATAAGTTCGGGTTTCTCAATGTCAAAGGAAGAAATCACAAACGCAGTAGTTTCATCAGGACTCAAGCCGACAGCAAGAGCAGAAGAATTGAGTATGGAAGAATTAGCTGAACTTGCAAACAAACTTTACGAGGTAAAAAATGCTTAAAAAGAACGATATAATTGAGCTTGAAATCACAGGCTATACAACCGACGGTTACGGTGTCGGACATTATGATTCAATGGCGATATTTGTGCCGTTTACCGCAAAAGGTGATGTGTTGTCTGTCAGGATTTTAAAGACGAAAAAAACTTATGCTTACGGAAAAATTGAAGAAATTAAAATAAAATCCGAGGACAGAATACCCTCTGATTGTGAAGCATTTACTAAGTGCGGCGGTTGTGTTTTCAGGCATATAAATTATGAAAGCGAAGCAAGGCTTAAAAAGGAAAGAGTTGAAGAAACACTCAAAAGAATAGGTCACCTTGATGTTAAAGTTGATGAAATAATTTCCGCAGAAAATCCTTGCAGATACAGAAACAAAGCACAGTATCCCGTCGGTGAAAAAGACGGACTTAAAATCGGTTTTTTTGCAACACATTCTCACAGAATTGTTGAGTGTAATGACTGTAAACTTCAGCCTGAATTTTTTAAAGAAATTTCTGATGAAATAAGAAGTTGGATTATTGAAAATAAAATCAGCATCTATGATGAACTCACACACAGAGGTCTTTTAAGACACGTTTATATAAGATACGGTGAAATCACAAAAGAGATTATGGTGTGCCTTGTTGCAAACGGACACAAGTTACCGCACAGCGATAAACTCATAAACGCGCTTGAAAAATTTGAAAATATCAAGAGCATAGTGCTGAATATCAATACAGAAAAATCAAATGTTATTTTAGGCAAAGAGATAAAAGTATTGTCGGGCAGAGGCTATATTGAAGATGTTCTCTGCGGTCTTAAATTCAGATTGTCGCCCTTGTCTTTTTATCAGGTGAACAGAAATCAGGCAGAAAAATTATATGAAAAAGCGGCAGAATATGCCGATTTAAAAGAGGACGAAATTTTATTTGATTTATATTGCGGCACAGGAACAATCGGTCTTACAATGGCTAAGAAAGTCAAAAAACTTATCGGTGTTGAAATAGTAGAAGCGGCGATAGAAGATGCGAAAATAAATGCAGAAGTAAACGGTATTGACAATGCGGAATTTTACTGTGCAGATGCCGCAGAGTTGGCGGAAGATTTACTTAAGAAAAATATCAAGCCCGATGTGATAATTGTTGACCCGCCGAGAAAAGGTTGCTCACAGTCTTTGCTTGATACGATTGAAAAACTTAATCCTGAAAGAATTGTATATGTGTCATGCGACCCCGCAACACTGGCAAGAGATTGTAAAGAACTTGATGCAAGAAATTATAAAATAGAAAACGCAACCGCGGTTGATATGTTCCCGAGGACGAGTCATGTCGAATCCGTCGTTCTTTTAGAACGACACGGATTCGAGGCGATATAAATTCCTGTCGGAATTTGCGATATACACCCAAGTGTGCGATATGTCTGCGACGCGATATATCCCTTCGGGATGTGTATTGAGAATTTATATCATATCGCAACCGAGCGAAGCGAGGTTATATCGAATTTTATATAATAAAATATATCGCACGAGCGAAGCGAGTATATCGCCGGAGGAGAGTTTTGATAGTGGAAAAAACAATAAAGGAGTTAGCGGTAGAATTAACCGTTGAGATAACTACGGTTTGTGATAATATAAAAGGACGAGCTATATTTGTGAACCAGTTAATACGTTCCTGTTCATCGATAGGTGCGAACTCATATGAAGCCAAATACGCACAAAGTAGAGCCGATTTTATAAACAAAATGGAAATTGCTTTGAAAGAGTGCTATGAAACGGAATATTGGCTTGAAATTCTTATTAAGGTTCAGGCTATTGATGAACCGACATATAAAAGATTAAGTAATAACTGTGGAATGATTCGTAGAAAAATTATTGCTTCAGTTACAACTGCAAAAAGCAAAATGTAGTTTTGAAATTAAAAGCAAGTATCTTTACGGTTAAATGAAAATTAAAGAAAAGTTTTTAGAGAATATATATGAATAACAAGCAAAACAAAGAGGTTTGATTATGAAAATTTTTGAAAAAGATTTATTCAGATATTACGGTGAGAAGGGAGAAAAATTTACGGATAAAATTTTTCGTCCCAAGGAGAT
>JAFRZS010000046.1 GCA_017442445.1 Clostridia bacterium | reverse complement strand
TTATGAAACTAATCTTATCGCTTCTTGTGTTGGTGGTAAATATAAAAGAAAAATCGACCCCACTATCCCTGTGGATGAGTTGCATTGTGACACCAAGAAACACCAGGATCCCATACCGGTTACGCCGTTAAACCCTTTATGCGAAGATAAATTTTTGTTTAACATCAATGGCGATATAATCGGTGTTGGTGCTGATGCAGAAGCGACAATAGAAATATTAAATCTAAAATCTCCCATACTCAAAAACATGAGAAAGGCAGCTATTGATTATTATTCACAGTTTCCACCAACCAATTGGAATGAAGAACTTGAAAAACTCAAACAAAAAAATACAAATGATCAATTTACTGAATTTTGTTTTGTTTTAAAAAGTTATATAGAAGTATTTCATAGTGAAGAACTGAGACAACCGATAGTAATTACATAAGAAAATGGAAGATGATTTGTTAACGAGATGTGGTAATATTGTTTCACCTAACGACTTTATCACTTTAAAGTATTGACATATTGTTTTATATGTGCTACAATTCATTTGCAATTGTAAAATGAATGTGTTTCGGGTGGGTGTGAATCCGCCGGGGTTAGTGTTTTGTTCCGTGATACTGTGATTGATACGGTTTTTCAGCAAAAAACTTTAATTCATCAGTTTCGACCCCTCAGAAACCCTTATTTTACGTGCCTTTTCACAAGTTAAATATCAAAACTAAGTGAGTGGGAATAATATCTACTGTCTAATAGGTGCCCGAAAACCTTTGGAAACAAAGGGCTTTCGGGCACTTTAACGCATTAGTTGCATAATCGTGCATAAAATCTCGTTCAAAATCCTTTTGAGATTTGTTACAATAACAATAACTAATTTCGTTAAAACTATTGAAATTTCGCAATAAATTCGATATAATATTTCAGTTGATACAACAACACGATGACAACAAAAATCTTGACAGTCCGTATTTTACGGATAATCTGGACACTCCCGATAATGTGCGTAAAAACTCCTAAGCAAAATTGTTTAGGTTGCAACTTTCGGGAGCGAGTGGGAATGATTTGAGCGAAGCTCGAATCAACTATGATCAGTCTGAGAAATGTCATATCAAAGTTTACAAATAACTTAACATATTTAAGGAGTTGTTGAAAATGAAAACATTGTATTCAGGAAAGACAAAAGACGTTCTTCTTGATGAAGAAAAGAACATTGTAAGCTTGTTCTTCAAAGACAGCGCAACTGGTGAAAACGGCGTATTTGATCCCGGCTCAAACACAGTTGGCGGTAGTGTTGAAGGCAAAGGTAAGATCGGTCTTGCTATTTCAAAATATTTCTTTGAACTTATGGAGAAAAACGGCATTCCCACACACTACATCGCAGCTGATGTTGACAAGGGTCTTATGCAGGTTCGTAACCTCACAGTTCCGAAGCTTGAGTTCGTTCTCCGTTATTTCACAGCAGGTAGCATGTGCCGTCGCTTCACACTTGAAGAAGGTATCGTATTTGATCCCGCTTATGCAGAAGTAACATTGAAAGACGACATTCAGGGCGATCCGCTTATCAGTGAACGCCTTTGCATCATGAAGGGTCTTCTTGTTGAGGGTCAGTATGATGAAGCTCTTGATATCCTTGCTCGTGTTGGTGAAGTTCTTAAAAACGAACTCGCTCCCATGGGACTTACACTCATCGACTTCAAAATTGAAGTTGGTTATGATGAAAACGGCAAAATGTATGTTGCTGACGAAATCACACCTGACATCTGGCGTGTTCGTGACGAAAACGGCAACATTCCCAACCAGATCGACTGTGCAAAAATGCTTCTCGAAAAAATGGGTCTTTAATTTAAAACAAACTTTAAGCGGCAGGTTTTCCTGCCGCTTTCTGAAAAGCAATAATATATACTGCCACCGGGTAGTGTGATGCTTTGCATCCGTTACACATCGTTAGGTCTTTGAAGATGTGTAAGCGGGTGCATATTTTTTGGAGGACTTGCTATATGAAAAAGAGGCTCGGATATTTTTCAAAAGCAGAGCTGATACTATGGTTTTCATCATTACTTATAATAACACTTTCCTTTTTAACATTTGACAGGGAAAATTTTCTGACCCTTATAGCATCTCTTATCGGTTCAACATCTCTGATTTTCAGCGCAAAGGGTAATCCTTTCGGACAATTTCTCATGATAATATTCAGTATTCTTTACGGCATTATTTCATTTTCGTTTGCGTACTACGGAGAAATGATAACATACCTCGGTATGACAGGCCCGATGGCACTTTTTGCTCTTATTTCGTGGCTGAAAAATCCTTTCAAAGGCAATAAATCCGAGGTTACGGTCAACCGCATCAGAGCAAAAGAAGTTATCTTCATGTTTATACTATCGGCAATTATAACAATCGGATTTTATTTTATACTGAAAGCTTTCAACACCTCTTATCTCTTTTTCAGCACTCTTTCCGTTACAACAAGTTTTATTGCAGTTTATCTGACTTTCAGACGAAGTCCGTATTTTGCCCTCGCCTACGCCGCTAATGACATTGTCCTTATTGTTTTATGGTCATTAGCTACTACCTATGACATTTCCTATCTTTCCGTAATTATCTGCTTTGTAATGTTTCTCATCAACGACCTTTACGGTTTCTTTAATTGGTTGAGAATGCAAAAAAGTCAAGCAGAGCAGGAAACATAAGGTTACCTATCACTATTGCTTTTATTTGCAATTTGGGATATAATATACAAAACAAATGTGAAAAGAGTGAGCTTTACGAAAAAAACATTGATTGTAGTAGATATGCAGAATGACTTTATAGACATGGCGCTCGGTACAAAAGAAGCGGTTGCCATTGTCCCCAAGATCAAAGCGAAGATTGAAGAATATGCAAAAAACGGCGATGAGATAATTTTTACCCGTGATACACACGGTGACAACTATCTTGACACACCCGAAGGTAAAAAACTCCCTGTTCCCCATTGTATCAAAGGAACAAAAGGTTGGGAGATTGCAGACGGACTCTATGTTGACGGTGCTGAAATAATTGATAAACTCAATTTCGGCTGGTCAGGTTGGAGTTCTAAAAGCTTTGATGAAATTGAGCTTGTAGGTTTATGCACAGATATCTGTGTTGTGTCCAATGCGCTTATTTTAAAAGCATGTTTTCCCAATGCAAAAATCAGTGTAGACGCTTCCTGTTGTGCGGGTGTTACTGTTGAAAGTCACGAAGCGGCATTACTTACTATGAAAATGTGTCAGATTGAAATAATCAACGAGGTGAATTAAATGTTTAATGCAGAAAAAATTAAGAACGATTGTGTAGAATGGATAAGAGATTTCTTTGATAAAAACGGTAAAGACTGTAACGCAGTGCTTGGTATTTCAGGCGGTAAGGACAGTTCTGTTGCCGCGGCTTTATGCGTTGAAGCTTTAGGCAAAGAAAGAGTTATCGGTGTATTGATGCCTCAGGGTGAACAGCATGATATTGATGCATCTTATATGCTTGTCAATCATCTTGGAATCAAATATTATGAAGTTAATATCAAAGATGCCGTTGACGGCATTCTGAATAATATTCCCGACGATTTAGAGATAACAGCACAATCAAAACAGAATCTCCCGCCGAGAATCAGAATGTCAACAGTTTATGCAATATCCCAAAGCTGTAACGGACGAGTTGTAAACACCTGTAATTTATCGGAAGATTGGGTCGGTTATTCAACCCGTTACGGTGACTCCGTCGGTGACTTCTCCCCCATGTCAAATCTTACTGTTACAGAAGTAAAAGCTATCGGTCATCTTTTGGGATTGCCGAAAGAGCTTGTTGAAAAAACACCGATTGACGGACTCTGCGGCAAAAGTGACGAAGAAAACCTCGGCTTTACTTACGCAGAGCTTGACAGATACATCAGAACAGGCGAAATTGATAATCAGGAAACAAAAGAACTTATCGACAGAAAGCATAAAGCTAACCTTTTCAAGCTTCAGCTTATGCCCTGCTTCAAACCTGATATAGACTCAGTATTGAAATAACAACACAAAAAACGGTTGCCGAAGCAACCGTTTTTTTTAGTATCTTATAACTTTTGAACCCGATGTAATTGTGAAATCAATGTATGCATCATAGTTTGCAACTGCATACATATCTTCTTCGTCCATACTGTCAACTACTCCGTCACCGTTTATATCTGCCGCCATAAACAGA
>JAFRZS010000045.1 GCA_017442445.1 Clostridia bacterium | reverse complement strand
TGTTCGTAGTATAAAACATAAAATCTTATCGTTTTTTGATATTATATGCATATTTATGGGGTTCTGTAGGCTTTATACCTGCAGAACCCCCTTATTCTATGCGGTTTTATGCGGTCTTCGCTTTTTTTACATCCCCTTTTTCTATCGTCTTAAGTTGTAAGCTGTTTATTTTTCAAGTGTTTTTATTATTTCTGCAACGAAAACTTTGTGGTAGTCTTTGTTTGCATAGTTCTTGTCAACATTTTTATCAATGAAACTGTCGGGTGTGATTTCGGTGACGGCTAATTTTTTGCAGATAAGTACGTTTGATGCTTCAGCAAAATAAGTTGTGTTGTCAGAAAATACAGGTGTGAAATTTGTTTCTTTCACTTTGTCAACATCTCTGCCTGAATTTCTTCCGCAAAAAGTGAGCTCTTTTTTATATTCACCGTCAAAAAAGCTCAATGAAAAAATATCATTTTTTTCTACAAACTCAAGGGTATATCTCTGAGGTCTGATAAATATAAATACAACATCCTTACCCCAAAGCTCACCGATTCCGCCCCAACTTGCTGTCATGGTGTTGAAGCCTGACTTATCACCTGCGGTTATAAGCATCCAATCGTCGCTTATCATAGTGACGGCATTCTTCTTGATTTCTCTGACATTGATTTCTTTCATAATCTTATTCTCCTTATCATTGACTATTTTATAATTATGTTCTATAATATTTTATATGATTTTACTTTAAATTGCAACGAGGTAGAGATGGATAATTTTTTAAAACGCACATGGAGTGAGGTTGATCTTGATAAAATCAGGAAAAACTTCGACATAATAAGAGAAAAGGTCGGTCAGCAGACAAAGATAATGTCTGTTGTCAAGGCTAACGCATACGGTCACGGTATAACCTATGTTGCAAAAGAACTTATAAAATCGGGTACAGACTGGTTTGCTGTATCGAATCTTGAGGAGGCTTTGCAGCTTCGTAAAATCTGTAATGAAACACCTATATTGATATTAGGCTACACGCCGCCCAAACACGCAGAAATTCTTGCGGTTAACGGTATTTCGCAGACGGTTTTCAATTCAGAATACGCAAAAGCACTCTCCGAATATGCACAAAAAGGAAATGTGCAGGTAAATATTCATGTCAAGATTGACACCGGTATGTCAAGAATAGGTTTTGTTTATCACGACAATGTTGTCAATTCCTCTGCCGTTGACGAGATTGAAGAAATCTGTCACTTACCGGCACTCTATAAAGAGGGAATTTTCATGCATTTTGCAAGTGCTGATGAAGATGGCTCAGGTGAGGTTTTTACAAGACTGCAGTATGACTTGTTCTGTGATATGATAACAAGACTCAAGAACAGAGGCGTGGAGTTTGAATTGCGTCACTGTTGCAATTCTGCGGCTACCTTGCGCTATCCTGAGATGCATATGGATATGGTAAGACCGGGGATCATTCTCTACGGACTTGAGCCGTCGGAATTTGTTCCTGATACCGAAAAGCTCTTACCGGCTATGGAATTAAAAACCGTTATTTCAATGGTCAAGGAGCTTGAAGGTGATACACCTGTCAGCTACGGAAGAACTTATCATACCGAAGGCAAAAAGAAAATCGCAACAATCCCGATAGGCTATGCTGACGGATTGCCGCGACAACTTTCAAATAATACTCAGGTTATTGTTAACGGTAAAAAGGTAAAGCTTATAGGAAGAATCTGCATGGATCAATCCATGATAGATGTCAGCGAAATTGATGTGAAGCCAGATGACGAGGTTATCGTTTTCGGTACTGACGGAAGTGAAAATATTTCTGTAACATCACTTGCTGAAAAAATCGGCACAATCAATTATGAAATCGTTTGCGGTATCAACAAGAGAGTACCGAGAGCATATCTCAAGGACGGAGAAATTATTGCAACGGAGAATTACACTCTTTAAAATAAAATCCGCAGGATGTTTTGTAATACGGAATGACATAGAATATCGGTATTATAAAAATACAACTCAAAAACCACGGAATAAAACTCAATTTAAACAAAGCTGTTTTGAAGCAGAGGTCATCCATTAAGACTGTACTGTTTCTGACAGCTTCTTTTATTTTTATTTTCGGGTTTGCCATAATAAGATACGGAAAGAGAAAATATCTCTGAGTAAAAACGAATGTGAAAAATCCTCCGCACAAAAGCAATGCCGATGCTAAAATTATAAGGGATAAAAAAATATTTTCAGCAATACCGAAATTCAAAGCATAAAAAACTGTCATAGAAATTACGGTTAAAGACGGGATATTAAAAACAAAAAACCAGAAAGTTTTCAGAAAAAAATCTGTAAGATAAACTCTGATACTTTTTGTTGCAAGTAAAGGCTTATACCAACAAAGCCAGGAGTTTTTGTCGGAGTTTTCAAAATAAAAAAACTTGTTGGAAAATCCGAAAACAGTCGGCACAAAAATAAAAAGAAAAGAAAGCAGTGCAGAAAAAATTATAATAATATTTCTGACAGTTGCAGAAAAAATCTGAGGCTCTGAATTGAGAATAAAATACACACCGACAGGAACAATCAGACACAGACAGATTAAAAGAAAAGCAGAAAGAATCAGCAGAATATTTGTAAAGGTTGTGCCTAAAAGCTGTGCCTTGCCGTAGATTTTAATTTTACCGAACATAACATCACCTCAAAAAAATACTTCAATGTAATTATTGACATTACATTGAAGTATTATTCGTTATTATTCAGTTACGGCTTTAAGGTCAATTCCCAATTCGTCAAGCTGTAATTTATCAACAGATGACGGACACTCTGTCATTGACTCACTTGCATTCTGAAGCTTCGGGAATGCGATAACATCACGAAGAGTTTCAGCACCGACCATCTGCATAACAAGACGGTCAAGACCGATACCCATACCGCCGTGGGGCGGTGCACCGTATTTGAAAGCATCGGTGAGATAACCGAATTTTTCGTGTGCTTCTTCTTCGGAGAATCCGAGAAGTGAGAACATTCTGTTCTGCAAATCAGGATCAGTAATTCTGATTGAACCTGAGGACAATTCAATACCGTTGAGTACAAGGTCATATGCTTTTGCACGGACATTGGCTTTGTCGCTTTCAAGGTAATCAATACATTCGTCCATGGGGGAAGTGAAGGGGTGGTGCATAGCAACAAACTGCTGTGCATCTTCGTCCCAATCGAAGAACGGGAATTCTGTAATCCAGAGGAAGTTGAAAAGATTTTCGGGGATAATTCCGAGTCTGTTTGCAACCTCACAACGCAAAGCACCGAGGACTGAATATACAAGTGCGTTCTTTGTATCACCGATTATAAGAACTACGTCACCTGCTTCGGCACCTGCTTTATCAAGGATAGCTTTCATTTCGTCTTCGGTCATGAATTTTGCAAATGAAGATGCGATTTCGCCGTTTTCAAGAAGTCTGATCCATGCAAGACCCTTAGCGCCGATACCTCTGACGAATTCTGTGAGCTTGTCAATTTCTTTTCTTGAAAGCTTGTTGACTGCATTCTTTGCTGTAATACCTCTTACACTGCCGCCGCCGTTGACAGCTCCTGTGAATACACCGAAGCCGCAATCTTTGACGATGTCGGTGAGGTCATAAAGCTCCATAGCAAAACGGGTATCAGGCTTATCTGAGCCGAAACGCTCAAGAGCTTCTTTGTATGTGAGTCTCGGAATCTGAGGAACATCAATATCAAGAATTTCTTTAAAGAGTCTTTTGATGTAGCCCTCACCGATTGAAAGAACATCTTCCATGTCAACAAAGGACATCTCAAAGTCGATCTGAGTAAATTCAGGCTGACGGTCAGCGCGTAAATCTTCATCTCTGAAGCAACGGGCAATCTGCATATAGCGGTCAAAACCTGCAACCATTGATAACTGCTTATAAAGCTGAGGTGACTGAGGAAGAGCATAGAATGAACCGTTATGGATTCTGCTGGGAACAAGGAAATCCCTTGCGCCTTCGGGAGTTGATTTAATAAGAATGGGAGTTTCAATTTCAATGAAATTGTTTTCGTCAAAATAATCTCTTGTTACCTTTGCAATTTTGTGACGGAGAAGAATATTCTTCTGCAAGTCGGGACGGCGCAAGTCAAGATAACGGTATTTAAGACGGATTGCTTCACCTGTCGGACAATTTTCAACGATTTCAAAAGGCGGAGTTTCACTCTTACCTAAAATACGAAGATCTGTTACTTCAATTTCAATATCACCTGTGGGGATATCCTTATTTTTTGATGAACGCTCACGGACAAGTCCTGTTGCCGCAAGAACATATTCACTGCGAACTGAAAAAGCTTTATCAAAAATATCCTTTGCTGTGTTTTCATCAAATGCAAGTTGTAAAATACCTGTGCGGTCACGCAAATCAATGAAGATAAGAGCGCCGAGGTCACGGCTTCTCTGTACCCAACCCATAACCGTAACGGTTTTACCTATATCAGAAGCGCGGAGATCACCGCAGTAATTTGTGCGTTTTAATCCTGTCATAAGTTCCATAGTGATTTATCCTTCCGTATTGAAAAAATTAAGTGCATCTGCAGCACCGATTGCTGCCTGTTGCATCAAAAAGCTCATAAATCTGTCAGAAAGTTCCGAAAGCTTGACTGTTTCAGAATTACCTGACTGCATATCTTTTAAAACAGCTTCATCATTTTTGATTTCGTCTTCACCTAAAACGATAACTGTCTGAGCGCCGAGCTTGTTTGCAAGTTTCATCTGTGCCTTCATTGAACGGCCGCCGAGGTCATAAAGTACTGAGGAACCGTCAAGTCTTAATTCTCTTGCAAGTTCAACAGCCTTAAGCTTTGCCTCATCACCGATTGTTACGATGAAAAGCTCGGGCTTTCTCTCTTCGGGGAAGTTGCGTTTCTGAGCTTCAAGTAAAAGCATAAGTCTTTCAAGTCCCATACCGAATCCCAACGAGGGCATTGACGGACCGCCGAGTTCTTCAATAAGACCGTCATATCTTCCGCCGCCGCAAACAGTACCCTGAGCGCCGATATCGTTGGATACAAATTCAAAAACTGTCTTTGTATAGTAGTCAAGACCTCTTACTATTGTCGGATTGATTGTATATTCAATACCCTGAACATCAAGATATTTCTGAACCATTTTAAAATGCTCGTCACATTCGTCACAGAGATAATCAAGAATTTTCGGAGCATCCTTTGCGATAGCAGAGCAGATGGGACTCTTGCAGTCAAGAATACGCATCGGATTTTTGTCAAGTCTTTCAAGACAGGTGTGACAAAGCTCTTCCTTCTTACTTTCAAAGTATTCCTTTAATGCCTTGTGATATTCTGCACGGCATTTCGGACAGCCGATTGAATTTATCTGAAGGTCAATATTATCAACCTCAAAGAAATCAAAAACCTGTGATGCTAAAGCTATAACCTCCGCATCGGAAGCGGGATCAGATGTACCGAAGCACTCAACACCGAACTGATGGAACTCACGGAGTCTTCCGGCCTGAGGCTTTTCATAGCGGTAGCAAGATGTGAGGTAGCAAATCTTCATCGGAAGCGGTTCGTTAAAAAGACCGTTTTCCAGGAATGCTCTTGCAGCACCTGCAGTACCTTCGGGACGGAGTGTTATACTGCGGTCACCCTTGTCGTTGAAGGTGTACATTTCCTTCTGAACAACATCGGTTGTATCACCGACAGAACGAGTAAAAAGCTCCGTATGTTCAAAAACAGGTGTACGCATTTCTTTAAAACCGAAACACTCTGCAATCTGAAGAAGCGAGTTTTCAATAAACTGATTTTTGTGAATGTCTTTGGGCAGAAAATCAAGTGTGCCTTTTACTGCCTTAGTTATAAGTGCCAAAATTATTTCCTCCTATACAGTACAAAAGTGCCGAACACAAGTCGGCACTAAAAAAGTCAATGGTTGTTTTTCGGGTTGACAATATCGCGCCAATCAAGGTCGCCTCTTTCAAGGCTGTGAATCAGTGCCTCTGCAGTAGCGATATTTGTTGCGACCGGAACATTGTGAACATCACACAAACGAAGAAGATTTGCTTCATTCGGTTCATGCGGCTTGGGATTAAGCGGGTCGCGGAAAATCAATAATAAGTCAATTTCATTACAAGCTATACGCGCAGAAATCTGCTGGTCACCGCCCTGATGACCACTCATAAAGCGCTGAATTTTTAAACCTGTTGCATCGGATATAAGCTTACCTGTTGTGCCTGTTGCAAACAGGCTGTGGCGGCTGAGAATTCCGCAGTAAGCTATACAAAATTGTGTCATGAGCTCTTTCTTTGCATCGTGGGCGATTAAAGCTATATTCATGTGGAACCCCCCAATATTACAATTTTGATATATTATAACAGTAAAAATCATTTTTTTCAAGACTGATTT
>JAFRZS010000044.1 GCA_017442445.1 Clostridia bacterium | reverse complement strand
CAGTTGCACACATGAATGCTGATTTCTGACAGATAATACTTTGTCCTGCGGCTAATTCAATCGCAAGGATTTTCCCCGGAAATGACGATGCAAAAGCAATTTCGGATGAACCTAAAGCTTTATATTCACTCATAAAAATGCTTTCACCCATGAACATTCTGCCGATACTTTTACCCGCACCGCCGATCGCTTTTGTGTCGGTTTCAACGGGGCCTTTCAGCCATGTTCTGCCACCGACCTCACTGATTATTTTTTCACCGTGTTCAAGATTAATAATAGCTACGGGTAAATTTCCGCCTTCTATCGAATAACGCATAGTTTTATCCTCCGATATTCAACAATCCTGCAAACCTTGCAAGAGGCATTGTCTGAAGATAAACTTTACCCGGACCTGTAACAGTTGTATCAACTAATCCTTCGCCGCCGAGAAATTTATTTTTAAGCCCCTTTACCATCTGGACATCCATAGTACAGGTTTCGTCCATCAAGGCAACGACTCCTGTGTCAACTACTATCTTCTCACCCGGCATCAAATCATATTCCTTTACATATCCGTCAAGCTCAAGAAATACCATTCCCGGACCTGTGATTTTCTGCATAATAAAGCCTTCTCCGCCAAACAGACCTGCGCCGAGTTTTTTGCGGAAAAAGATTGACAGCTCTACACCCTCTGTTGCACACATAAATGCTGATTTCTGACAGATAATACTTTGTCCTGCGGCTAATTCAAGCGCAAGGATTTTTCCCGGAAATGACGATGCAAAAGCAATTTCAGATGAACCTAAAGCTTTATATTCACTCATAAAAATGCTTTCACCCATGAACATTCTGCCGATACTTTTACCTGCGCCGCCGATTGCCTTTGTTTCTGTTTCGATGGGGCCTTTCAACCAGGTTCTTCCACCAACCTCACTGATAATTGTTTCACCTGCTTCAAGATTTATCATTACTGCGGGCAAGTTTCCGCCTTCTATTGAATAACGCATAATAAACCTCCTTTTTCGTTTTTTGTTTTTGCGGTCTGCACATTTTTAACATTCTCTATTTTTTGCCTGTTGAACCGAAACCGCCTGTACCTCTCTGGGTTTCATCAAGACTGTCACATTCTTCGGGGACAAAAAGTGCTACGGGTGTCAATACAAGCTGAGCTATTCTTTCACCCGGTTGAATGGTATAGTCCTCGTCAAAATTATTTACAAGACCTACGCAAACCTCTCCTCTGTAATCAGAGTCGACAACACCGACACCGTTTAAAAGTCCGAGTCCGTGTTTTATTGCAAGACCGCTTCGTGCATAAAGCATAGCCGCATAGCCTTCAGGAATTGCTATTGCAATACCTGTCGGAACAAGTGCGTGACCTCTGCCCTTTATTGTCAGAGGTTCGTCAATACAAGCGCATAAATCAACTCCTGCACTGCCTGTTGTTGCTCTTTTGGGAACTATTGCATTTTCTTTTAATTTCAAAACTTTAAACATATTTTTCTCCGTAAATTATTTTATTTCAGGTAATAAAATTTCTTCCAATGTGCGCTTGGGTACAAAGTGTTTTTCTTTTCCGTCACGGTAATATTTTATATCTCCGTCTTTTGCATCAACTATTTCAACAGTTTCCTTCGGTTTGCCCAAAGCAATTATCAATCTCGGTACAATGTGCTCGGGAAGATTGAATATTTTTTTGATTTCATCTTTTTTCATACTGCCGAGCATACAAGCTCCGATACCTTTTTCCATAGCACCTAAAACTATCGTCTGTGCGCAGATACCTGCATCCATTTCACAGGTTGTTGTTGAAATTTCAGTATCAAAACAAATTAGAATATATGCCGTCGGGACATTGTTATCATAAGGCGGTTTTTCTTCAAGATAACCTGCCCAGGAAAGCAAGGGGAAAATTTTATCACAATCCTCTTTTTTATATGCATAAGCATACTTCAAAGGTTGCTTGTTAGCCGCCGAGGGAGTAAGTCTTGTCAACGAAATCAAATACTCCATATCCTCTTTCGTGTATGCTACGGTTGAATCAAAATTTCTGTAGCTTCTTGTTTTTGTCAATAAATCTTTAAACATAATATCACACCTTATATTTATAAATTTGGTAAAGGCAATTCAAGAAAAGGAGTTTGAGATAAAATAGTGCTGTGGGCAAATTCAGCCAAACTATTCAACTCCTCTGTAATAAAGACCGCGAGTAAATTCGCCGTTAGCTTTTTTCTCTTCATCGTAATCAGACATAATTCTTTCACATTCTTCTGCTGTTTCCGTTGTGAAATACAAAAGAGAAAAATCTATATTTCTGAGTTCCGATTTTCTGTCGGATAAGACTATCGGTCTTGAGTTTAAAATCTCTGCAAAACCGTTTGTGCAACGCACGGGAAATTCAATTCCTTTTCGGTCAATGAGATTGCTTTCTCTTTTACATTCGGCACAGGTTTTGCCGTTTTTTATCGGACAGTTTCTTGTCAGCATCAAAGGTATTCTTCCGTAAGAAATTATACCTCTTTTAATTGAGCCGCCAAGACGGGATATCTGACTTAAAAGTAATTCAGTTGAAAGGAGCGCTTCGCTGACTCCCATTTTTTCAAGTTCTTCAAGAGATTTTGAATTGTATATATTTGAACCGAAACCTGCTATGACATAATAACCGTTATTCTTTGCCAAAGCATACGCATCTAAAGTTGATGCTACTGCTTTTTTTATCGGACAGTTTTTCAATCTCTCGTTTATCTTTTTATCTGTGCCGAAAATTCCTCTCGGAATTTCTACCGCAACATCATATTTTTCAGATAAGTTTTTAAGTGTTTCATCATCTGTATCAAGCGGTAAAATTATCAGGTCTGTTTTTATGTTTTTCGGTACTTGTTTTGCGTTATCAAAACGCGTATATCGTTTTTGTCTGCCCGATTTGTAAGGCTTCACAAAATATTTTTCATCATAAAAAGCTGTTGTTTTTTCCGATATTTTTTTATCAAGTTCTTCAAGCACTGCTCGTCTTAATTTATTTATAACAGACACAGGTACATTGATTCCTTCATCAATTTCCATGTAAATATCATCAACAAAAAACTGCGTTCCGCCTGTCTTTTTCAGTTGCATTTCTGCAGAGTCTTCATCAAGCGGTTTTGTCAATGCATCTTGCGGTATAAAATCAGATGAAACAAAAACCTGTTTACCCATCGCCTTTGCACTCAAGCTTACATTTTCATTTCTGACTGCAGTAAATGCAAGTTCAACGGGAATTTTTTCTGCTTCATCTTTATAAAGCTGTGCGAGATTTTTTAATACAGAACTTGCGGCAACAACATCTTCTTTTGTACGGATACCGAACATATCAGATCCGAATTTTTTATCATAATACCCCGATGTAAAGCCTGAGCGTGAAAACACACTTTTTAAATCAAAATACAATTTTGAATCAAGCTGTGAATCAAGTGCCTGACGGCAGGATTTTACCGCCGCCGCAACATACTCGGGGCGTTTCAT
>JAFRZS010000043.1 GCA_017442445.1 Clostridia bacterium | reverse complement strand
GATAAATGCAACCTATTTTTTCTTCAAGCTCTAAAAAACACAATTTAAACATCCTTCTGTATTTAGTGAAATTTATACTCAAAATCATTAACTTTTATCGCATTTTGTCAACTGCGTAATTGTTTTCATTTACTTTACAATTAGTTGGTTGACTTTAGGGCATTTTTATCGTAAAATATATGCACATTGATTATGAAAGGAGCTTCAATTTTGGCACACTTGATTGATGTTCGTAATGTTTATAAAATATATAATCCCGGTGAAAATGAAGTCCGTGCTTTAGACGGAGTGTCGCTCACTATTGATGAAGGTGAATTTGTCGCCATTATCGGTCAGTCGGGTTCCGGCAAATCTACTCTTATGAATATGCTCGGTCTTTTAGATGTCTGCACCTCAGGTGAATATTATATGGACGGTGTTGATGTTTCACAGATGAGCGATGATGAATTGTCTGAAATCAGAAACAAAAAAATCGGTTTTATTTTCCAGGGCTTCAACCTTATCCCCAATCTTGATGCAAGAGGTAATGTTGAATTACCGCTGACTTACAGAGGAATCAAGCGCGATGAAAGACACAGACTGTCTTCAGAAGCTCTTGAGATGGTCGGACTTTCAAAGAGAATCCACCATCGTCCCGCTCAGATGTCGGGAGGACAGCAACAGAGAGTTGCTATTGCCCGTGCTATTGCTGCAAGACCGCCTGTAATTTTAGCCGATGAGCCGACCGGTAACCTTGACTCATCATCAGGACGCGAGGTTATGAAGATTCTTCACAAGCTTCACGAAGACGGAAGAACAATTATCCTCATCACCCATGATAACGATATCGCAGACGAAGCACAGAGAGTTATCAGAATCCACGATGTAAAAATTGTAGAGGACAGAAAAAATTGAATCTAAATAAACTTAAACACCGCCGAGGTTCCTCGGCGGTGTTTGTTGTATTAAAAATGTTCAAAAATGCCACACGGTTTCTTTGTAAACGCTCTGAAAAAGTCTTCAGCATTTTTATCTATTATGACACCTTCCATATATTTTGCTATATCAGCATTTACTCCGTCATACCCATAGATAAGTCTTGAAAAAGCAGTTGACGAAAGAGTAATATCGGCAGAATCTTCACTTCGTCTGATAATACAATCACCGCCACCGTATGATACCTTGAAGGTTCCTTCTACACTTGGCATACTATCCTCAACTTTAAGTATAAATTCCCCCTCTTTCATCGGATAATTATGAGCAGACAGCATTTTCTCGGTGTTCAGTACCTTTGCCATTATATCGGGTACTATTGAATAAGATGTGTGCATATAATTGCGAAGCAATAAATCTATCTCAGGACACATAGCTATATTTGCAAACACGATTTCTTCAAATTCACCCTCAAACATACGCAAGAAAGAAAATATCTCCCTCAAAGCATCCGGTGAAGTATATGCCAACTCATGAACTGTTAAAACGCCGTTTGTTAAATGATTTACCTTCAGCTCCTGGTAAACAGAGTATACAAGATAAGCTATTGGTTCATTTCCTTTATAGCAAATAAAAACCTGTTTTTTAGGATTATTATAAGGGTTATTATTAAATCTTCTCAAAAGAAGGTTTCTCCCTTTTGAAAATGTATTATAGATTTTGATTATGTCGGGAAGCTTACTTTCGTCATAGGGAACAAAATTACAGCATCTCGGAACAAAATCTATCATCCTTGTCGGAAATTTTACGATAAGGTGATCAGCCACTTTCTCATATCCGAATTTTCTGTAATAAGCAAAAGAAAACGGATGCAAAAGTGCTACCGCCGCTCCCTCATTTACTGCATCGTTATGCATTTTATCAAACATTTTTCTGACAGAACCTTGTCTGCGATATTGTACCGGAGTTGCGATACCTCCGGCAAGTAAGGCTTTGACATTATCCTTGCCAAAAGATGATTCCGTATATTTGAATCCACCTGTTGACAACACAGTTCCGTCCGAATCTTTAACTGCCACAGATAAAGAAGAATAAAAATCCGCTATATCCTCTCGCTCGGTTACAACTACTTCTATCATTTTCACAATCCCTTTACTTGCATTTGAATTTTCAGTTTTTCAAATTCCTTTATATAAATTAAAGGCGCTGTTTTTACAGCGCCTTTGTTGTTTTTTATCAGATTTTTGAAATATCTGTTACATTTACAACATCATCGCGTACAACATAAGAACTTTCCATAAGTGCCTTTGCCGCATCAAGTGATGTGAGTGACGGTGTGCCTGCTTCAACTGCAATTCTTCTGAGTTTGAAGCCGTCACGGCTTTCAACACGACCGTGTGTGGGTGTGTTGATAATCAATGAAACGTCTCCGTCATTGAGCATATCGAGGATATTCGGTGATTCACCTGAAATCTTGTTGATGGGCTCAACTTCAATTCCTGCCTCAAGCATAGCTTTTCTTGTGCCGGGTGTTGCATAGAATTTGAACTGTGTTTCACCAAGTGACTTGATGATTTCGCAAACTTCTGCCTTATCCTTATCGCTTACTGTTACGATAATCTTTCCGTCCTTGGGAAGATAAATTCCGCCGCCTTCAAATGCTTTAACAAGTGCTTCGTTATAATCTTTTGAGATACCTAAAACTTCACCTGTTGATTTCATTTCGGGGCCGAGTGCTGTATCTGCGCCGATAATCTTCTCAAATGAAAATACAGGAAGTTTGATTGCATAGTAACCGCTGCTCTTATAAAGTCCTGTGCCGTAACCCATATCTTCAATCTTTTCACCGAGCATAGCTCTTGTAGCAAGTTCAATTGCGGGTACACCTGTTACCTTACTGATGTACGGAACTGTTCTTGATGAACGGGGATTTACCTCAATAATGTAAACCTGTTCGTCCATAACGATGAACTGAATATTCATCATACCTACAACCTGGAGTGCAGATGCTAAGCGCTGTGTATAGTCAACCATTGTATCCTGAACTTCCTGACTGATTGTCAATGCGGGATAAACTGAAATTGAGTCACCTGAGTGAACACCGGCTCTGTCAACATGCTCCATGATACCGGGTATAAGGATATCACTGCCGTCGCAGATTGCATCAACCTCAACCTCACGTCCCATGATATATTTATCAACAAGTACGGGATGCTCCTGAACTGTTCTTGTAATGATTGCCATGAACTCACGGATATCATCATCACATACTGCTATCTGCATTCCCTGACCGCCGAGAACATAACTCGGTCTTACGAGTACGGGATAGCCTAATGAGTGAGCTGCTATAAGTGCTTCCTCTGTTGTGAAAATTGTGTGTCCCTTGGGTCTTGCGATATCGCAGTTTTCAAGGATTTCGTCAAAACGTTCTCTGTCTTCCGCAGCATCAACATGGTCTGCATCTGTACCGAGAATTGTAACACCCATATCATTCAATGCTTTTGTAAGCTTGATAGCTGTCTGACCGCCGAACTGTACGATTGCACCGTCGGGTTTTTCAGCCTCAACGATATTTGCAACATATTCAGGTGTGAGAGGTTCAAAGTAAAGCTTGTCAGCAACGTCAAAGTCAGTTGAAACTGTTTCGGGGTTGTTGTTTACGATGATTGTTTCACAACCTGCTTTTCTCAATGCCCATACACTCTGAACTGAGCAATAGTCGAACTCAACACCCTGTCCGATTCTGATAGGACCTGAACCGAGAACAAGTACTTTCTTTCTGTCGCTCTTGAATTCTCCCTGATTTTCGGGACCGAAATCTGAATAATAGTACGGAGTCTGTCCGCCTGAGCCTGTTGCACAAGCATCAACTATTAAGAATGAGGGGTTTATATCCCACATCTTTCTCATATTCTTAACTGCAGCCGGAGTAATTCCTACATCCTTTGCAATCATGTTATCGGTAAAGCCCATCTGCTTTGCCTTTGTTATTGTTTCCTTATCGCAGACACCGCTCTGAAGACGCTTCTCCATATCAACGATATCCTTGATTTTGTTAAGGAACCATCTGTTGATTCTTGTGATTTCATAAATTTCTTCAACGGAAATTCCTTTGTAGATTGAAACTGCTATTGTATAAAGTCTTTCGTTATCTAT
>JAFRZS010000042.1 GCA_017442445.1 Clostridia bacterium | reverse complement strand
TTTTTGGGTAAAATTTAACTTTATTTTTCATTCTGTATGTGTTACAATGTTTGATATACTATTAAAACAGAGGTGTAATTCAGTGGCTATTTCAGCAAATGCAAAAAGATTTGTTTTTAAAGTCGGAACATCAACTCTTACTTATCCTAACGGAAAAACAAATATCCGACGCATCGGAAAGCTTGTAAAGGTTCATTCAGACTTAAAAAATTCAGGTAAGGAAATTATCCTTGTAACATCAGGTGCAATCGGCATCGGTGTGGGAAAACTTAATCTCAGACAAAAACCTGCTGACATTCCCGGACGCCAGGCGGCAGCCACTGTAGGTCAGTGCGAACTGATGTTTTTATATGACAAACTTTTTTCGGAATACGGTCACACAATCGGTCAGCTTCTTATTACCAGGAGCGATGTTGATGTTGAAGAAAGAAAACATAACCTTGAAAACTCGTTTGAAAAGCTTTTTGAATTTGATGCAATTCCCGTTGTAAACGAAAACGATGCTGTCGCAGTTGAAGAAATTGAATTCGGTGATAACGACTCTCTCTCAGCAGTTGTTGCAAAACTTGTTAATGCCGATGCGCTGATTATTCTTTCTGATATTGACGGACTTTACGATGAAGATCCGAGAGAAAACGAAGATGCAAGAATCATTCCTATGGTAAATGAAATTGATGATTACATATATTCTATCGCAGGCGGAAGCGGTACAAAATTCGGCACAGGCGGAATGACTACAAAAATTCACGCGGCAGAAATTGCCTGCGGTGCCGGAATTGATACAATTATTATGAACGGTGAACAACCTGAACACATTTATGATTTACTTGACGGACATCAGGTCGGAACTTTCTTTAAGGGGAAAAAATAATGATGACACTTGAACAAATCGGAAAAAAAGCAAAGGCAGCTGAAAGATTTTTAGCAAAAGCAGATGCTGCTCAGAAAACTTCGGCTATTGAATCTATTGCCGATGAGCTTATTAAAAACACGGATAAAATTATTGAAAGCAATAAAATTGACTTGGAAAACGGAAAGAACAACGGTCTTTCGGATTCACTTTTAGACCGCCTTGCACTTACTCCCGAAAGAATCAAGGGAATGGCTCAGGGAGCTATGGAGGTTGCCGCTATGAATGATCCCGTCGGCAAAGTGCTTGACGGCGGTGTCAACAAAAACGGAATGACCGTTACAAAAATCACAGTGCCTTTAGGTGTTATTGCTGTAATTTTTGAAGCAAGACCGAATGTTACATCCGATGCCGCTGTGCTTTGTCTTAAAGCAGGTAACACAGTTATTCTCCGCGGCGGTAAAGAAGCAATAAATTCAAACATAGCTATTGTTGAAGTCATGAGAAATGCTGTTGAAAAAGCAGGTCTTCCCGCTGATTGCATACAGCTTATCGAAGACACCTCAAGGGACAGCGCAAGAGGGCTTATGACACTCAACGAATATGTTGATGTGCTTATCCCCAGAGGCGGTGCGGGACTTATCCGCACAGTTGTTGAAAATTCAACAGTTCCCGTCATCGAAACAGGAAGCGGTAACTGTCATACATACATTGATAAAGATGCCGATATTGACATGGCGGCAGAAATTATTTTCAACGCTAAAACTTCAAGACCTTCCGTATGTAACGCTTGTGAGAGTGTGCTTATACACAAGGATATCGCAGAAATTGCGTTGATCGCTGTTGCAAAAAAGCTTGAAGAAAAGAATGTTGAAATTCACGGTGATGAAATTGTGTGTGCAATTCTTCCCGATGCAATTCCCGCAACAGAAAATGATTGGGCAACAGAATATCTTGATTATAAAATTTCAATCAAAACTGTTGACAGTATTGATGAAGCTATTGACCATATTTCAAAATATTCTACCCGTCACAGCGAATGTATAATAACAAATAATCTTGAAGCTTCACAGAAATTCATTAAAGAGGTTGATTCTGCAGCGGTTTATGTCAATGTTTCCACCCGCTTCACAGACGGCGGTGAATTCGGCTACGGTGCAGAAATCGGAATTTCCACTCAGAAGCTTCACGCAAGAGGACCTTTGGGGATTGATACGCTCGTAAGCTACAAATATACAATTATCGGTAACGGACAAATCAGAAAGTAAAGGCTTGGATAAAATATGGCTGAAAAAAGATCTATTTCTTCATTGATAATCGGTTTTATCGTTATGCTTTTTGCGGTAATAGGCGTTGTTGTTTCAATTGTTTTTATCGTCGGGAAAATTTCAGATGCCGCAGACAACTCCGAAAAGAAGGCTGAATATGAAGCTTTTCTTGCCCCGGTAGTTATGAATGACCCGACTCCGTTTGATGATATCACTTTGGCTGATACATCACAATTGATTGAAGCTTCAATCTGGTCGCTTATGGGTGATAATCTTTCTCCCGATAAGTACACCTATTCCGACGGCGGAATTTTAATTCCTCAATCGGATGTTGAGAAGGCTTTTGAAAAACTTTTCGGAAATGAAGTCACTCCCGAACATAAAACCGTCAACGAATATTTTGTATATGACGAAACGCAGAAAGGTTATCTCATTCCCGTAACGGGAGTTTTACCTATTTACACTCCGAAGGTTTGCAGTATTTCAAAGTTCAGTAAAATCACAACGCTGACTGTCGGATATCTCAGAAGCAGTGATTGGGAAACAGATGAAAATTCCAAGCTCATTGAACCTCAGCCGTCAAAGTATGTCAAGATATCTCTCAGTGAAAAAGACGGAAAATATCACATAATTTCATTACAAGATACAATCCCTCCCGAAACAGCATAAAAAACAGTCAGGAAAAACTTCCTGACTGTTTTTTATGCAAAATGTCGGGTGGACTTTGCCCACCCGACTTAATATTTTTTACAGCTCCAGACCGAAATAATCTTTTGCGTTTTTGTAGGAAATTCCGCTTACGATTTCAGAAAGCATTTCAACATCGCAGGGATAAAGTCCGTTTACTACCATATCGCCTATAAGTGCGCAGACAATTCTTCTGAAATATTCGTGTCTGGGATAAGATAAGAAGCTTCTTGAGTCTGTTACCATTCCGATAAACTTGCCGAGTACACCGAGGTTTGCAAGTGTTTTCATCTGTGTCATCATGCCGTCAAGGTTATCGTTGAACCACCATGCAGAACCGAACTGAATTTTTGATGCACATTCACTGCTCTGGAAATTGCCAAGCATTGTTCCGAGAACATAATTGTCCTTGGGATTGAGATTGAATAAAACAGTTTTCGGAAGCTTTCCTTTTACTGCAACACTGTCCAGGAATCTTGAAAGTCCTACTGCGATATTACAGTCATCAATTGAGTCAAAACCTGCATCGGGACCTAACTTATTGAACATGAGTGTATTGTTGTTTCTCATAGCGCCGATGTGGAGTTCCATTACCCAATTCTTCTCTGCATATTTTTCTGCAAAGAACTGAATCATATATGTGCGATACTTATCAAGCTCTTCTTTTGTAAGAGCTTCTTTATTTTTGCCCTTTATAAAGATGCTGTTAATTTCGTCTTTATCAGCTTCTGCGAAAGGAACATACGAAAGCGAACAGTCAGATGCCTTACAGCCGAGTGAATCAAAAAATTCAATTCTTGAATTTAAAGCATCAATAAAATCATCAAAATTATTTATAGCTTTTTCGCAAACTGCTTCAAGACTTTCAAGCCACGGTGTAAAGGCTTCCTGTTCTATATATAATGCCTTGTCGGGTCTGAATGCAGGTAATACTTTACATTTGAAGCTGTCATCTTCTGCTAATTTCTGATGATATTCAAGTGTGTCTGCCGGGTCATCTGTTGTGCAAAGACATACAACATTTGATGATGTTATAAGCTCTCTCGGAGTAAATCCGCCCGTGATTATTGCCATGTTTGCTTCATCAAAAATTTCTCTTGCAGTAGCCTCTGTCAAAGGTGTATAGATATTGAAATATCTCTGTAATTCGAGATGCGCCCAATGATAAAGCGGATTGCCGATTGCATAAGAAAGTGTCTTTGCAAATGCTTTGAATTTTTCAAAACTGTCAGCATCGCCTGTGATATATTTTTCATCAATACCCATGCTTCTCATAGCACGCCATTTGTAATGATCTCCGCCGAGCCATAACTCTGTTATATCCTTCGGAGTTTTGTTTTCATAAATTTCTTTTGCCGATAAATGACAATGCCAATCAAAAATCGGCATCGGTGCTGCCGCATTGAAATACAATGTCGATGCAACCTCATTATTCAACAAAAAATCCTTTCCCATAAACGCTTTCATATTAGTTCATTCCTTTCCGTTTTTTTATCTGAAAAAAAGCAAACCTGCACCGATACATCGGGGCAGGCAATAGCTTAAAGTTTTATTCTGCGAACTGAATGTCTCTCATCTTTGTAATCTTGTCAATACAATCACTGCAAAGCTTATGATTTTTATAATCAACAACCTTTTCTGCAGAACCGCAAATTGAACAAGCAGGTGTGTACTTGCGCAAAATGATCTGATCACCTTCTACAAAGATTTCAACCGAATCCTTATCGTCAACCAAGTCAAATAAGCGTCTGAGCTCCTTGGGTAATACGATACGGCCAACATTATCGATCGGTCTTACAATTCCAAGCGATTTCATAATTGCCTCCTAAATAAATATTAAATTTTGAGGGCAGACAATAGTAAATTTCGTTCCTGTCTAATGTGCTATAAGCATACGCCCACAATCAATGATAATTTTATCACAAAGTGTAGAATTATATCAAATCGTGAGTAATATTCACATAATTCTTTTGCAGATAAATGAGCGCACCTTGTAGCTGTTATTCACATTCTTAATCTGCTTAATAATGGTTTCCTCCACTTCAATTATACGCTTGTTTTTTTATTATTACAAGCTTTTTATTCATTGACTGCGTACACTTTTTATGTTAGAATTATCCACAGGCGGTGATTATTATGTTAAGTAAAGTAAAATATTTTATCATTGATATGGACGGAACATTTTATCTCGGTGACAACCTCATTGAAGGTTCTCTTGATTTTTTAAAAGCCGTTAAGGAAAGCGGCAGAGATTTTATGTTTTTTACAAACAATTCCTCAAACAATAAAACTGTATGTGCCGAAAGACTTAAAAAGCTCGGCTGTGATATCGAGAAAGAAAAAATTATTCTTTCAACCGATGTATCAATAGATTATATTGAAAAAAATTATCCCGGTAAAACCGTTTACCTTTTAGGTAACGAAAGACTCACTGCAGAATTTGAAAAGTCAAGCATTGAATTGGTTGACGATAACCCCAACATCGTTGTTCTGGGATTTGACACAACTCTCACTTACGAAAAAATCAGAAAAGCCGCTATGTTTATTGCAAACGGATGTACTTATATTGCAACACATCCGGATTTCAACTGTCCCACAGCAGACGGTTTTATGCCGGATACAGGTTCTATGATCGAACTTTTCTATGCCTCTACAAATAAAAGACCGCAGGTACTGGGCAAACCCATGACACCTACGGTCGATTATGTAACTGATTTGGTAGGATGCAAGCGTGATGAAATTGCATTTATCGGTGACAGATTGGAAACCGATATAAAAATTGGTTGCGACCACAATATAACATCAATTTTAGTCTTTTCCGGTGTAACCTCCGAAGAAGATTATACTGTCTCAGATATTAAAGCAACTATCGCTGTTGAAAGACTTGAAAAACTGATAGACTTGCTTTAATCAATACCGAGAAGCCAGTTTACAGAAACACCCAGTACTTCGGCAAGAGCCTTTGTTTCAATATCAGAAACACTTCTCAACTGACCCTCAAGCTTTGAAAGACCTGATGCGTTAAGATCAATCCCTTTTATCTGAAGCTGAGTAAGCAACTCCTTCTGTTTCATTCCCATCGCTTTGCGCTTTTGTTCAACCTTTGCCCCCACTATGTTTTTGTCTCCCAAAGATTGTTTTCGTATCCTCAAGTTTTCTCCTTCTTTCCATCTTTTCTTTCTTATTAGTCTTTCAAGCTGACACCTTTCCTACGAGTATCAACTCATGCGTTTATTTTAGCACAATATTTTTGTTTTTGCAACAGCAATTAACAAAAATTAGAAATTTTTTGTAACTTTAACTAATATAAACCCCTTATTTTATATACTTTGCGCCCCGTATGACTGCACCGTGGCACAAAAAAATACAAATCCGCAGTCGGAAAGGCTATGGAAAACCAAATGATAAATGACAGAAATCTCGCCATGCTTACCGATTTTTATGAAATCACTATGGCAAACGGCTATCTTTCAAATTCAATGGAAAACACTGTTGCCTACTTTGATATGTTTTTCAGAAAAATTCCCGACAACGGCGGATTTGTTCTGATGGCAGGACTTCATCAGCTTGTTGATTATCTCAAAAACCTCAAGTTTGAGGAAGAAGATATAGAATATCTGAGATCATTGGAATTTGATGAAAAATTTCTTGATTATCTCAGAAATTTTGAATTTTCCTGTGACGTATGGGCAGTTGACGAAGGTACACCCATTTTCCCGGGTGAACCTATAATCACGGTAAGAGGTCCTCTTCTTCAGGCTCAGTTTATAGAAACAATGGTTTTACTCTGCATAAACTATCAGAGTCTTATTGCAACAAAAGCCAACAGGATTGTCCGTGCTGCAGAAGGCAGAGATGTTCTTGAATTCGGTTCACGCCGTGCGCACAGCTTTGATGCGGCAATCTACGGAGGCAGAGCCGCATATATCGGCGGTTGTTCTGCAACCTCAAATACTCTCTGCGGAAGACATTTCGGTATTCCCGTTTCAGGCACAATGGCACACAGCTGGGTTCAGATGTTTGACACAGAGCTTGACGCATTTACTGCATATGCAAAAAAATATCCCGATGACTGCACCTTGCTTGTTGATACCTATCACACTATTGAGTCGGGTATTCCCCATGCTATTGAGGTATTCAATAAAATTCTTGTCCCCGGCGGTCACAGACCTAAAGCTGTCAGAATAGACAGCGGTGACATAACCTATCTTTCCAAAAAAGCCCGAAAAATGCTTGACGAAGCAGGTTTCCCCGATTGTAAAATCGTTGCATCAAACTCGCTTGATGAATACATCATAAGAGATATGCTCATGCAGGGTGCGGCAGTTGACCTTTTCGGTGTAGGCGAAAGACTTATTACATCTTCATCTTCGCCCGTACTCGGCGGAGTTTATAAGCTCTGTGCAATAGAAAAAGACGGAAAGATTATTCCGAAAATAAAGCTATCCGATAATGTCGCAAAAATCTCAACTCCCGATTATAAAAAAGTATGGCGTCTTTTCTCCAGAGAAAGCGGCAAGGCAATTGCAGATTTAATCACCTGCCACGATGAAGAAATTGACGACACAAAACCGCTTGAAATTTTTGATCCCGATTACACTTGGAAGAAGAAAACGATTACAAACTTCGTAGCAAGACCTTTGCTTAAAAAGATTTTTGAAAACGGAAAATATATCGCAAAATCTCCCTCAATTGAAGACATAAGAAACTACTGCTGTGAGCAGATAGACACAATGTGGGAAGAAGTTCTCCGTTTTGAAAATCCGCACAACTACTATGTTGACCTCTCACAAAAACTCTGGGACAAAAAACAACAAATGATAAAGAATAATTAAAAAAATCGCACCTTTAAAGGTGCGATTTTTTTTATCTCTTAATCATAATGTAATCTTTAGGCACGGATAACCTGCGAGATTTTCGCTGAGTTTGTCAGGCTGGTGGCCTCCGACATAGAGTGTGATTTTTCCGTCAGGTGTCACTCTCACACCGTCTTCTAAAACTGCCTTTATCCAGTGGCGGTCAATTGTTGTTGTTACTGTTTTTGTTTCGTTTGATTTAATCTCAACAGCCTCAATTTTGCAAAGCTGATATAAAGGTGTTTTTGTTCTGCTGTCATCGTAGTGAGAATAAATCTGCATTTTTTCAACTGTATCATAATCACCTGTGTTTGTCATTGTGACCTCAACAGAGATTTCATTTTCGTCTGCCGACAATACTTTGAAATCTTTGTATTCAACAGTTGTATATGTAAGACCGTAGCCGAAGGGATAGAGAATATTTTCATCTGTGAATCGGTATGTTCTGCCTTCCATATTATAGTCTTCAAATGAAGGCATTTTTCCGTCTGCATGATAGAATGAAAGCGGCAATCTGCCCATGGGTGAATATTCACCTGCAATCAACTCTGCAATCGCAAGACCGCCCACTGCACCGGGATACCAGCCGTGAATAATTGCCTTTGCATGATTTCTTACTTTTTCTCCGACATCTGTAGCACTGCCGCACATAACTACAACCACAAGATTTTTTGCAACATCGCAAACTGCTTCTGCAAGTTTCATCTGTGTTTTGGGAAGGTTGAGGGTTTTTCTGTCGCCGTAATCTGAGAAATCGTCATCGTGACCTGTATCTTCACCTTCAAAATGTCTGTTAAGACCTAAGCACAAAATTGTTAAATCTGCTTCTGATGCCGCCGCAAGACCTTCGCTCAGAAGATATCTCGCGCCGTCCCATGAATTGAGCTGTTCAACATAGATATTTGAACCTGTTGCAACAATAATATCAGAGTCGGTAAACACTCTGCGCACACCGTCTGCAACTGTTATATATTCTGAAGCATGACCGTTATAGTTGCCTTCAAGCACCTCTCTTGACATAGCATTGGGGCCTACAACGGCAATTTTTTTCGGCTGATTATCTTTAAGCGGTAAGTAGTTATCATTCTTTAAAAGCACAAGACTTTCTTTAGCCGCTTTGAGATTTAATTCCTTATGTTCTTTACAGTCAACCTTTGAATATGGGATATCGGAATAGGGACGGTTTTCCTCAAATTCGCCGAGCATAATACGAACTGTGTATAAAATTACTGCAGCATTTGTGATATCATCATCGTCAATAAGATCTTCTTCATATGCATCAATAAGATATTTGTATGTATCTCCGCAGTTTAAGTTACAACCGTTTTTGAGTGCTTCAGCCGCACCCTCTTTTTTGGTTCCTACAACTTTGTGATGCTCTGAAATATCTGCAATCGCTCCGCAGTCAGAAACGAAATAACCTTCAAAGCCCCACTGACCTCTGAGAATTTCACCGATAAGCCTTTTACTTGCACAGCAAGGCTCTCCGTTTGTACGGTTGTATGCACCCATAACACCGATAACACCGTTTTTAACTGTGTATTCAAATGCAGGAAGATATGTTTCCCACAAATCTTTTTCTGTTGCTTTTGCATCAAATTCATGGCGCAATCTTTCGGGACCTGAATGTACCGCATAATGCTTTGCACAGGCGGCGGCTTTTAAAAATTCTCCGTCACCCTGTATTCCGTCAATAAATTCTGCAGCTAAAATTGCTGTAAGATACGGGTCTTCGCCAAAGGTTTCCTGACCTCTACCCCAACGGGGATCTCTGAATATATTTATGTTAGGAGCCCAGTATGTAAGCCCCTTGAAAATATCTCTGTCACCAAACTCAATACTCTTGTTATACTTTGCTCTTCCTTCTGTTGATATTGCATCTGCAACTGTGTTTATAAGTTCCGGATTAAATGTTGAAGCCAATGCAATAGCGTGGGGAAAAACTGTTGCCACACCTGCTCTTGCAACACCGTGGGAAGCTTCATTCCACCAGTTATAGTCTTTAATACCTAATCTTTCAATGGCAGGAGAATTATATAAAAGCTGTGACATTTTTTCTTCTGCGGTCATCTGATTTACAAGTTCTTCTGCTCTTTTTCTTGCAATTTTAATATCCATTGTTTTTTCTCCTGTCAGTCATTTATTTCTATCATCTGATGAATTTCCACACAAGGCACAACAAATTCCGCTCTGCCTGAGTTGTACTCAAATTCAATTTTCTGATTCTGAGGTACAAGCATTATTTCTGAAGGCTTTGACAAACATTTTACACTGCATTTTACATTGTAAAGAGGTACTGTATCTTCAATAACCTCTGTATTTTTTCCTCTTAGTGTTGTGTGCGCATAGAGAAGGTGGAGAATATTTCTCTTTTCCTTTTCCTGTCTTGTATAAGTCACAACAGCTTTATCGGGTACCGATGCTATAACAGTTGTTTCGTCGCCCATCAATCTTTTGATGATATATGTGAAAAGTTCTTTAAAGCAAAGGTGACCGAGCTCAGCATACGCTTCAAAAATATTCCAGCCAATGTATGCAATATTGTTCTTAATTACTGTGGCAGGGAAGGTTTCATCCGGATTGTTCGGTGCGTGCATATGTGAACAGAAATGTTCAAGTGTCCTGTTAAAATAAGGATTCTGCATTTTTGCTACAACTTCACAATCTCTTGCTTCAAATTTATTAAAATCACAGCGCATTATATATTCTGTTACGCCGTTTACTGTTTCGTAACAGGGAATTAAATATGTGGGATTAAATTCATTTTCACCCTTAAATTCTGCTCCGATATCAAGGATGAATTTTCCTTCTTTTATGAGAGATTTGCCACTCGCTATAATCTTACCGCCTGACTTTGCATAGCTTATAATTTTTTCGGTTGTTTCGTCATCAAAGTCTGATACATCGGGTAAAATCAGAAGCCTGTATTTTGAAAAATCCGCTCTCTTGTCAATGAAATTATAGAGATAATTATTTTCAAGCAACATTCTGTTTGCACCGACATCACCCATAGAATCACGGTTACCTGTTACAGATTCCTGACTTAAAACAGCGATATCCGCAACATTTACAGCACCGTCAATCCAAGGCTCTTTTTCTTCTACAACAGAATATGCCTTTCCGATAAGATTATATGTTGCCATATTCATTTCACCCAAGGAGTGCATCTGATCACCGATTGAACAACCTGCGCCGTTTGCAATACTCAGAGAGGTTTCATAAATCAGTGCGTTGGGGTGCTTATAGCCGCCGAATTCTCCCCAACCCTGATGAAATTTACCTGTCATGCCTAAGAACTCAGTATCTTTGAGAGTTCTGGCATATGCGGCTGACAGCGGGAAATGGTCATAACCCCAACCGCCTGTGGGTAAACTTTCAAGCTCAAGGTGAGTATTCTTTTCTATGAAATCATAATCGCCCTTGGGAATATGTCCCGTGTTGTGAAAAATTGTTGTTGTACTGCTGTATTTTCTGACAGAAGCATTGGCGGCATTGAGATATTTTTCAAGTACGGTATATGAAAACTTTTTACGGTCCTCTTTATCGTTTACATCAAGTCCCAATTTTTTCATATCAGCTTTACAGCTTTCGCAGCAGCACTCCCTTGCTGCTATAATATCAAGAAAAATTCCACAGGGATTATATTTCTGCATAACCTCCTCAATCTGTCTGCACAACAAATCAAGATATCCTGTATTAAAGCAAAGGAAATGAAAACGCACTTCCTTCAGATGTCTTTCGTATCTGCCTTCTTCGGGACTTACCCAATGCCATTCGGGGTGTCTTCTGTATTCTTTTTCATCAAGACCTGCGGAGATATAAACAGGTGCATTTACCCCCGCCTCTTTACAAGCCTCAAGCTGTGCTCCGAGCAAATCAAATTTAAGTGTCGGGTGCATTTCGTTGACCTCGGTCGGATGATATGACCATCCGTGGTGACACTTTGAAAAAACAGTTATTGAATTAACATGACCTGCCTTTAAAGCTTCCTTGAACTGTTCTTTTGAAAATTTTTCTCCCACGGGCAAAAGCTCGTTGGTATGAAAATCAAGATGTACCTGGCGTTTTCTCATTATAAAAACCTCGCTTTATTCTGTCGGTAATGTTAAAACCGACTCTGAAAGATATACTGTATTATTTGCGGTTTTTGTTTTTGTCTGTTCGTAATAAGCACCTTTGAAATTCGTGTGATTGAGAAAATAAAGATCATTTGCAGAAGCAATATCTATCCTTAATTTCTCACCCTTTTTAACAAGAAATGCGTGTTCATCAAAGGTGAAATCAAGGAATACTTCCGTATCCGGAACATAGTCACCTAATTCAAAGCACAATGTTTTTATATCATCTCTTATTCCGAAATCTTTTTCTCCGTTTGCGATACTTATACGGATATAAAATGCAGTATCCTCGCAATCGGATTTTACTTTAAGCTTTGCTTTCATTTTACCCTTCACAAAGGTGTCTTCCGAAAACTTATCCGTATAAACTGTAATTACATCATCTCTCTGATACGGTTTATTCTGAAACATTCCGCCACCGAAATTACAGGACAATCCGCCGAGAAATGACGGCGCATTTTCAGGGTCATATTTATATGTAACTTCTTTATCACCAAGAGTGATATTCACATTCTTTTTTCCGTATTCAAAATTATCAGTTGCCCATTTATTTTCAAACATTCTGTAATAGGTAACCTTACCGTTTTCAAACGGAGAGGGACGAAGTCCTCTTACATAATTCAACCAATCAATTTCATAACTCCAACCGAATTGTTCTCCGCGTTTTCCGTTTTCAAAGCAGATAGAATTATCCTTACTGAAATCATCAACATGGTCATACGGAGATACAACAAGAGCACTCTTTTCTTTAGCGTCTTTGTTTCTGATGTTTCTCCACATCTCAAAAATTCCACCGACAAAAATATCATTGAAGCCCGTTGTCAGCAACACCGGAACATTTATATCCCTGACCGCAGTTCTTGTATATTTTCCGCCTTGCAGAGTTGACCAGAATTCGTGGTCGGGGTCGGACGCTGTCAATATAGTTGTAAAGAGTTCACTGTCTTCACCCACAACAGCTTCTGAAAAATTTTTAAACGGTAAAACCTTAAATGATGTGTCAGGATTGTAGTTTCTTTTTTTGATTGTTTTCGCTTTATAATTTTTTGAATACCACTCACCGAAAAGTCCGTTTTTAAATACGCCGTTACGGTAAACAAAATTATATCTGTTGCAATCGTGAACGGAAGAAATCATCGCTTTTATGTCGTCGGCATAAGGTGCGGTATCACAATGCACAAGACTTGTATAGCTGATACCCACAAGGAAAATTTCTCCGTTATAAAACGGCTGTTGTCTTACCCATTTCTGAAGATTGAGTCCGTCTTCTCTTTCGTATGTAAAGGGAATAAAATCTCCCTCGCTTTTTCCCTGACCTCTGCAGTGTTGCATTACAACGGCATATCCGTTTTCAAGCCACGGTGTCATCTCTTTGAGATAAAGCTTTACTATCTCATCTTCTTCGGTTTTTTCAAACAGCTGAACATACGGATTCCTGAAAATTGCAGTCGGAAATTTACCCTGTACTGACGGCTTTAATATCACCGTAAAAAGTCCTCCGCCTGATGATTCAAGATACTTGTATTCCGAGAAAAATTCACTCATAAAATCACCTTTATTATTCTGTCGGTAATGTTAAAACCGATTCTGAAAGATATACCGTATTATTCGCAATTTTCTTTTGAGTGCATTCATAGTACGGACCTTTTGTATTTGTGTGCGGCACATAATGAATTCTGTCTGCCGATGTTATATCGATTCTTAATTTTTCACCTTTCCTGATAAGGAAAGCGTGGTCATCAAATGTAAAGTCAAGTGTGACTTCACTGTTCGGTTCATAATCACCGAGTTCAAAGCACAAAGTTCTTATATCATCTCTGATACCTAAATCCCTACCGTCTTTTGTAAGGCTGATTCTGACATAAAATGCTGTATCCTCGCAGTCTGATTTTACTTTGAGTTTTGCTTTCATTTTACCTTTTACAAAAACATCTTCTGAAAATTCATCTGTATAGACGGTAATTATGTCATCTCTCTGATAAGGCTCCTTCTGATAAAGTGAGCCTCCGAAATTACACGACAATCCTCCTGCAAAGCTGGGTGCATTATCGGGGTCATATTTGTATGAAGCTTCGCCTTCTCCGACTGTGATATCAATTTTATTTTTTCCTCTTTCAAATTCATCGGTAGTCCAGCCGTTTTCAAATGATCTGAAATATGTAACCTTGCCCGGTTCAAACGGAGCTTCTCTCTTGCCTCTTAAATAGTCAATCCAATCTATCTGGAAATCGTTACCGAACTGTTCTTTGCAGGTACCGTTTTCAAAATGATATCCGAACTCGGAGCATACATCTCCGTGGTCATAGGGCGACAAAAGAAATGCTGATTTCGCTTTTAAAGTATCTGTCAGGCTGTCCCACATATCAAAATTTCCGCCAAGGAAAATGTCATTGAATGCTGTGTGAAGCAATACGGGAACATTTTCATTTCTGACCGCTTCTTTTATATGAACTCCGCCGAGCATTGTATTCCAGAAATCACTTTTCGGGTCGGGATTTTTTATAAACTGCAACATATATTCATCTTTTTCACCGAACACTGTTTCAGGTAAATCTTTGAACGGTACTATTTCAAACATCTTGTCACTTCTGTTTTTCTTCATGTGTGACTTTGACTTGTACATATCAATATACCAGCCGCCGAAAAGACCTCTTTTAAACACACCGTTTCTGTAAATCATATTATATCTGTTGCAGTCATTTACAGAAATAATTATACCCTTGATATCATCTGCAAACGGTGCGGTTTCAACATGAACGATATTGGTGTAGCTTCCGCCGACAAGATACATTTCTCCGTTATAGAAGTTCTGATGTCTTATCCATTCCTGAAGATTTCTGCCGTCTGTATTTTCATAAATAAACGGAATGAACTCTCCTTCACTTTTGCCCTCACCTCTGCAGTGCTGATAAACTACGGCATAGCCTCTGTTTATCCAGTGTTCATAGTCTTTGCGATATACGTCAAGTACTTCCTGTTCGGTTGAGTTTTCATACATTTCAAGATACGGATTGCGCATGATAACCGTAGGAAATTTCCCTTCCTCTGAAGGCTTGAGTATTGCTGTGAAAAGCCTGTACCCTTCTGACTCCAAATACTCATAAGTTACAGAAAAATCTTTCTTGACGATATTACAGTCACTGCTGTTCATCGCTTTATCGGTAATGTAAATTTCCTGAGAATTTTTCATAATAATACCACCAATTTCTTTTTATTCTTCTATCGGTAAAGTCAGAACAGACTCGCTTAAATATACCGTATTGTTTGCAATTTTCTTTGAATTGCGCTCGTGTAATGCGCCCTTTGTGTTTGTGTGCGGAATGTAATGCTCTTTGTCAGCTGAAGAAATATCAATTCTCAGCTTCTCACCTTTTTTAATTGCGAATGCGTGTTCATCAAATGTAAAATCAAGTGTCACTTCGCTGTTCGGTTCATAGTCACCCAACTGGAAGCACAGAGAAGTTATATCATCTCTTATTCCTAAATCTCTGCCGTCTTTTGTAAGGCTTAATCTTATATAAAATGCTGTGTCCTCGCAATCGGATTTTACTTTGAGCTTTGCCGACATTTTACCTTTTACGAAAACATCTTCCGAGAAAGGCTCTGTATAAACAGTTACGATATCATCTCTCTTATAAGGTTCTTCCTGAAAAACCGATCCGCCGAAGCCGCAGGATAATCCGCCGAGGAATGACGGTGCATTATCGGGGTCATATTTATATGTTACATCCTTGTCGCCAATTGTAATATCCATTCTGCCTGTAGCAAAATCAAAATCGTCTGTTGTCCAGCCGTTTTCAAATGCTCTGTAATATGTAACCTTGCCGAGAGGAACATAAGGTTCTTTTTTGCCTCTTACATAATCTATCCAATCAATTAAGTAGTGTTCACCGAATTTTTCAATTCTTGCTCCGTTTTCAAATTTAACGGTATTTTCATCATATCCGTCACCATGGTTATAAGGAGTTACGATCAGCGCAGATTTTTTCTTTGCTCTTTCGTCCATGTTATACCACATATCAAAAACTCCGCCTGCAAAAATATCGTAAAACGCAGTCGTTATAAGAACAGGAATATCTATATTTTCAAGTGCGTGTTTCGGATATTTACCGCCGAGCTGTGTTTCCCAGAAATCACTTTTCGGATCGGGATTTCTGAAAAATTCACCCAGACCTTCATTCTTCTCACCAAATACTGTTTCCGTAAAATCTTTAAGGGGTACCATTTCAAACATATCGGGAGATTTATTCTTTTTCATTCCCGATTTTGCCTTGTAAAAGTCAACATACCAGCAGCCCAATAAATTCTTTTTGAAGTTTCCGTTGCGGAAGCTGAAATTATATCTGTCACTGTCGTGAACGGTTGTAATAACGCCTTTGATGTCATCAGCAAACGGTGCTGTTTCAAAATGAACACAAGCTGTATAACTGCCGCCAACAAGATAAATTTCACCGTTGTAAAAGCTCTGATGTCTTACCCACTCCTGAACATTGAGTCCGTCTTCTCTGTCACAGATGAACGGTAAAAAATCTCCCTTGCTTTTTCCTGTACCTCTGCAGTGCTGACAGATTACTGCGTAACCTCTTTCAACCCACGGAGTATATTCCTTTTTATAAATTTCAAGTACCTCTTCCTCTGTCTTTTTTTCATATTCCCAGACATAAGGACTGCGGAAAATTACTGTCGGAAATTTTCCTTCTTCCGTCGGTCGAAATATGATTGTAAAAATTTCATTTCCTGCAGATTCAAGATATTCGTACTTAGAGAAGAAATTGCTCATAATAAAACCACCTGTTTTTGTACTATTAGTGTAATTGTAGCACAAAACAGGCGATATGTGAACTGTATTTATAAAAATTTTCTTGACTGAATTGTCAGTTTTTCTTCAAGATTTATAAGCCTTTTGCAAATGTCTTTTGAAAACTCATCAGCCGCTTTATACTCATTGAGATATCTGTTTAACGATTTTACTCCCATGTTGCAACCGTCTGTCATCAAATCTGCAATCGTGCTGTCTGAAGCATCTAATGTTATTTTGATATTGGTTTTCATCCAGGACATTCCCTTTGCCATCGGATTAGGATTTTTGCCTTCGTCATTAAATTTGTCAAGCTGTTCCTGAATTTCGCGGTCTAATTGTTCATGTTCCTTTTTGCAGTCAAGAAGAAAATTTCTGTACGCCTCACTCTTTACATATTTCAGAACATCATCAATTGAGGATACTCCCATCTTAACTCCCGCATCACATTCGCGTAATAATTTTATTGTATCTTGTTCTATCATGTTCTTTCTCCTTTGCTTTTTAAAAATAGTATCTGCAAAATTCAAAAAAATATTGCAATTATTTTATATTGATGATATTATCTTAAGGATTTGAGGTGAAACAATGGATAAAAAATTAAAGCTCAGCCGTGCGATGTATAATGCGGAAGCGGCGCTTGAATATTTAATATCAATTTTAGTCGGCACATCTTTTCTTGCAACGCTTACAAAAAATTTAGGTATATCCGACAGCGTTACGGGTATCGTAACTTCATTCATTTCACTCGGTGCTCTTTTTCAGCTTTTTTCAATGTTCATTCAAAGAAAGAAAATGAAAAATTTTGTTATTGTCCTGAGTATTATAAATCAGCTTCTGTTTTTGTCATTGTATGTTATTCCGCTTTCATTTTCTAACAAGCCTTTTAAAGGCGCACTGTTTATAATTGCAATCTTTACAGCCTATATCGTTTACTATACAGCTCATCCGAAAAAACTGACATGGATGATGTCCTTGGTTCAAGATAACGAAAGAGGCAGATTTACTGCCAACAAGGAAATCATTTCCCTTCTGGTCGGTATGATATTCCAGTTCACTATGAGTGCGGTGATTGACGCTTACGCTCAAAAGGGTGAAATAAAAACCGCATTTATTATATCCGCTGTTGTCATTTTTGTAATAATGATACTTCATACAATATCAATGTTTCTCACCGTTGAGCCCGACATTCCTCAGCCTGACAAACAAAAGCTTTCTACCACTATCCGTGATACCTTTTCAAATAAAAATGTTCTGAAGGTTGCGTTTGTTTTAATTCTTTATCATGTTTCAAATTTCTCGACATCCTTTTACGGAACATATCAGATAAGTGAGCTTGGTTTCAGTCTGAAATTTATTTCCATCGTTCATATTGTCGGAAGCTTTGTCCGTATGTTCGTTTCTCGTTTCTGGGGCAGATACGCCGACAGACATTCATTTGCTGTTATGATGGAAAAGTGTTTCATTTTCTTCGGACTCAGCTTTTTGTGCTTTATGTTTGCAACTCCGAGTAACGGAAAAATTATGGTTTTGCTTTATTATATTTTCCATTACATTTCAATGGGCGGTATCAGCAGCGGTACAATGAATCTTGTTTTCGATTATGCAGACCCCGACAAACGAGCAAATTCACTTGCTGTATGTCAGGCGTTTTCAGGAGCCCTCGGTTCACTTACAACAATAGCAACCAGTCCGTTACTTGCTCACATTCAGAATAACGGCAATACTTTCTTAGGCTTTAATATCTACGGACAGCAATTGTTTTCATTTATAAGCTTTACTCTTATAATTATTGCAATTATCTACACAAGAAAAACATTCATAAAAAACAAAAATATGTTATAAGCAAATAACGCATTTTCTCACCGCCGTAAAGTGAAAAAATGCGTTGTTTGTTAATGGACTTCTTGTCAGACGAAGTACCGTCAAAGAAAAAAATCGTTGTGCGGTTTAATCTTCCTCTGTTTTAAATAATTGGCGAGTAAATTGTAGAATGGCTTTTTCTTCGACCGACGGCGTACAAAAGTACGTCAAGGGAGAAAAAAAGTCATTATGCGGTTTAATCGTCAATTATTTCGGTTTCCCATGTAGGTATGTCTTTTAACTTACTCCAGATAAACTTGCCCATATTCAATCTGCCGACTTCATTGAAGTGAATCTGGTCAACCTGATAATGTCTGTCAGCAACTCTTGCCCAACCGAAGCCGCTTTCCGCAAAAGCATTTATTACGGGAACACCGTTCAAATGTGCAACTCTTTCAATAATTTCCGCAAATTCAAACTCTGTAATTCCTCTACCGTTGTAGGGAATTTCGGGACGTTGCTGATTGCCGCCTATCATAATGATTACAACAATCTGTGCGTTTGTGTTTTTCTGCAAATATCTTATGCACTGATTAAAGCAGCCGCAGAATGATTCGTTATCTTCGGCATAAATATCACCGACGGGAGCACCCTCGTTGGGGAGTAATTCGAGTGTTATCAAATCAGCATTTTCTTTGCCGTCATCCATGTTCATAATTCTGGGTTTCAAATTACCTTTGCCGTAACCGCTCGGTGTTATCGAGCCGCCGGGAATTGAATTATTAACAACTTTGAGTCCCGAAAGCTTTTCAACCGTTTCAACATATCCGCCCCAATCGGGATTTGACATTGAAGTACCGTATACATACCATGTTTTTTCGTTCCAATGATTATTATTCATCATTATCCACCACCTTTTCGGTGAGTATATCACAATAAATTATCACGGTCAAGCGCTTTAAATATTTTTATTTTATGTTATAATTACTATATATTCGGAGGTGTCTGTCAATGAGAATTATAAGTGATTTCCCCGGCGGTAATTGTAAATTTATTTCCGCGGAATATGATGACAAAAAAATAATAATAAATCTTGAACAGGAAATAAGAGATACTGACCCCTGGTGGTTTTACTGGTGCTTTAAAATTGAAGATGCACCTGAGGGTGAAATTGAATTTGCGTTTCATAACAAAAAGGTTGTTTGTCCTCACGGCCCCGCAACAAGTGCAGACGGTATCAACTGGACTTGGTGTGAAAATTTTATAGACCACACACATTTCAGATATAATTTTTCAGAAAACGAAAGCAGATATTTCGCATTTTGTATCCCTTATGTTTTATCTGATTTTGAACGCTTTTATGACACAATAAAAAACGATGTAAAAAGAACCGTTCTCACAAAAAGTGAAAAGGGCAGAGATTTGCCGCTTCTTACATTCGGAAACGGAAAGCGAAATATAATTTTCACTGCAAGACATCATTGTTGTGAATCATCAGGCTCTTATACACTTGACGGAGTTGTAAGAGCTATTCTGAAAAATCACCGTTCTATGCTCGATGATTACAAATTTCATATAATTCCGTTTACCGATATTGACGGTGCCGAGGAAGGTGACCAGGGCAAAAACAGAATACCTCACGACCACAACAGAGATTATTCAGACTCCCCGATTTACAATTATACAAAAGCGATTTATGAATATACAAAGAATATGGATATTGCAGTTTTCTTTGATTTTCATTCTCCTTGGTGTTGGGGCGGTCTTGATGACGAACCGCATCTGCATTTAGGTCCGTCGGTTGAACCTACTCCCGATTTACAGGAAAAATTTTCAAAGATTTTAAGCGACCTCACACTTTCTGACAATGGTGACAACATAATATTCAAAAATCATGTTACTCACATCGGCGAACCCGCAAACAAACCCGATGCAAAAAATTCAAAAAACTTTTTCAAGTATGAAAGAAACGCAAACATCTCCTTATGCATTGAAACTCCCTATTCGGGAAATTTAAAAAACGGTTACACTGTTGAGCAGTTTTATTATTGGGGCGAACAAATTGCCGAAGCGCTTTATGAAACACTTAAATAGCATTAAAAAGACTGTAAAAAAACTTTCGTTTTTTTACAGTCTTTTTTCAGTCTTGTTTCAGCAATTGAGCATATACATCAAACGCTTCTTTTTTGCTTCTGTCACGGTTCAATAAGCCGTATGTACTGAGTGTTCCGGGAATTTGCTTTGCATCAACCCATTGATGATCTGCAAAAAGCCAGACACTTGCTCCCTCGGCAAATTCTTTTATCGCAAGGTATTCAGTTTTCACCGCTTCAGCCTGAATTTTCTCGTCCTCGGTCGAATCAAATGCAATACCTGTATTGTATCCGAATTCAGAAATCACAACAGGCTTTCCGGGATAAGCTGTTTTAAGTCCTATTATAGTTTCCTTTAACATCTGATGTGATTTTTTGAAATCATAGTTTGCATTTCGTTTTGTTTTTCTGCCGAGTAAAGAAACATAAGTATTAACACAGATAACATCATCATATATAAAGAAGGTATCCTTTTTGCCGTTTCTTGAGAACATAGAAACATGGGTTGCAAGTCGTGTATTATCAAGCTTGTGAGCAAGTTCTATGAGTGCCTTATGATTATCAAGCACCTCATCATATCCAGGCTCATTATTTTCATTACTTACCGACCAAATAATTACTGACGGGTGATTGCGGTCGCGTTCTATCATTCTTGTGAGAACTTCTCTTGCGTTTCTGTAAACCACCTCATTATGACGAGGGTCTTCGGGATTTTCAATGCCGAAGCAGTCTGTCATATAAGCACAAAGAGGAATTTCAACCAAGAGTAAAAGTCCGAGTCTGTCCGCTTCGTCAAGCTCCCTTTCATCGTGCGGGTAATGGCACATTCTGATGAAATTCGCACCAGTTTCTTTTATCATTTTAAAATCAGATTTTACAACTTCCTCACAAGCTGCGCCGCCTGATTTTATATGGTCTTCGTGGCGGTTAAAACCTTTTAAGAAAATTTCTTTTTTATTAAGACAGATTTTGCCGTCAATAATTTCAATATCGCGGTAACCGAAAGTTACAGTTTTTTTATCAATGATTTCTCCGTTTTTATAAAGAGAAATTTCCGCTGTGTACAGAACGGGATTTTCAACACTCCAATTTATGATTTCTGCTTTTGTTTCAATTTTGTTTTCTGCTTCTGCTTTATTTTCTGTTTCAAATATCACATTTTCATCTGCATCTTTTATAACAATCTTCTGTGTTAAATTTTCACCGTTCAAAACAATCTTTGTATCAAAAATTGCCGTACCGTCAAAGTGTGCTTCAACATAAGCTTTATCAATATAAGAATTTGCTGTTGCGTAAATACAGACATCTCGAAGAATGCCACCATAGTTTTTCCAATAAAAAGAAGTGGGAAGCTCTCCCTGTTTTCTTCTCATATCAACGCGTACCAAAAGCTCGTTTTCTTCACCAAGAAAAACAGCATCAGAAATATCCATATCAAACGGCAAAAATCCCTGCTCATTTACACCGATATATTTTCCGTTTACATAAATATGTGCACAATAATTTACAGCATCAAAATGAAGTATAATTCTGCTTGAAGCATAAGTGTTATCGAGAGTGAAAGTTTTTCTGTACCAGAAAACACCTGTGTTATACGGTCTTTCCGGAAAACAGATTGAAATATCTGAAGGCACTGAAATTTTCCTCCAGCTTTCAAGGTTTCCGATATTTTGAAAATACGGTGCATTCTCTGCTTTATCTTCGCTAAGCAACCAATCTCCGTTCAAATCAAAAGGCTTTCTTATTTCATCATAATTTTTAAGCATAGAAATTGACCTCCTTGAGACGTTTTTTATAGGATAACACCAAAAAATTTTTTAGTCAACTTTTTTAATTTATTTTTTGAAAATGTTGACATAATACTATATACAGTGATAGAATAAATTCATAAATTAAAGGAGGTTTTAAGATGTTCAAAAAAGCAATTTCAATTCTTTTAAGCATTGTCCTTACTCTCAGCATTATTCCTATGGCTTATGCAGCCTCAAGCGCATCGCTTTACGGAATATACGGAGACTCAATGCTGTTCCAGCAAAATGAAAAAGCGATTTTTGCAGGTACAGCAACAACAGGAGCAAAAATCACTGCAGAACTTTATGATTCTGCAAACACTCTCGTAAGAAAATACTCCTCGTATGCAAAAAACGGTTTGTTTGAAGTTTATTTCCCCGCACCCGCAGGAAGCTATGAAGAATACACCGTTGTTCTTTCAGTTGACGGTACAGAGTTCAGCCGACTTGAAAAAGTTGTATTCGGCGAATTGTGGCTTGCAAGCGGTCAGAGTAACATGGCATATACATTAAAGCAGGAAGCTACCGGCTCTAAAATGTATGAGGCAGGTCAGAAGCTCTCCAAATGGATCAGAGCTTTAATAGTTCCCGGCACACCTAAATATAACGGCTCAGCAGATGCTACTCCTCTCAATCCGCAGAATGATATTCAAGGTACTCAGTGGGTTACCGGCGAACATGAAAAAATCTACAGCCTGAGTGCTGTTGCATATTTCTTCGCAGAGAAGCTTCAGAAAAAGCTTGATATGCCCGTAGGTATTATGCACAATGCACTCGGCGGTTCAACAATCAATTCATGGCTCTCAAGAGATGCTATTGACAGATGTCCTAATGTTAAATCTACATATACTTCTAAAGGAACTTATATCACTGAAGCTGCATGGAGCACAACTACTCCTAACCGTTACCAGAATATGACTTCCAACTACAATGTAAAGATTTATCCGACAAGACATTTCAGACCTGCAGGTATGATCTGGTATCAGGGCGAATCAGATCTTTTCAATAAAACAACTCCGAAGCAGTACGCAGAACAGCTTGATTTGTTACAGCGTTCCTACAGTGAGCTTTTCGGCTACGAAAACGAGCTTATGCCTTTGGTGTGCACTCAACTCGCTCCCTTTAAATATTCTACTACAGGTCTTGAGTTTGCTATGTGGAACAATGCTCTTGCAAACTTTGTTGACCATGAACCCGACAAAAGAGCTGTTGTCAGCAACTATGATGTTAACTTATCATATCTGCCCGATATGGGATTCATTCATCCTAAAACCAAGCAGGAAATCGGTGTAAGAATGGCAGAGTGTACAGAAGGTCTTGTTTACGGCGGTAACGGTCCGACATCTATTGCACAGCCCGAAAGCTATCAAGTTTCAGGTTCAGATATTTATATCACTTTTGATGAGAATGTAGGTAGCGGTCTTTCATCACCTTCTACACTTATCAACGGATTTTCAATCTGTGCCGCAAACGGTGTTTATGTTCCTGCTGAAGCAGAAATAGTTAATAAAAACACCGTCAGAGTATGGGCTAAGGGTGTTACAGCACCTGTTTCAGCAGCCTATGCATACAGCACAAATAACGTGAACGCAAACCTATATTCAACCAAAGACAACAAGCTTCTGATGCCTGTTTGTCCGTTCTTCCTTAAATATATCGACAGTCCTCATTTCTGGAGAGATAAGGAATGGTTAGACTGTGAGGAAGGTACAACATTCCATAACTACGGTGACACTGACGGTGACGCATTGTTTTATTACACTTGGTCAGGCGCTGACACTTCATTTAAAGAGGAAGCAGCTTACAGCGGTGATTTCGGACTTCAGATTTTCACAACAAGAAAAGAATTTTCTATCGAGCCTGTTCTTACATTTGATGATGGCGACGAAGATGTGCCCTTTGCGGAAATTGATACGGATTACAGCGATTACAGTACAATGACTTTCCATATCAGCAACGGTCTTCCCGTTTCATTCAGAATTGAAAGTATTGATTTCTATGTTGGCGATACAATTTTAGAAACCTACTATTCTCCCGCTTGTACCGCAACAGGAAAGACAGGAATTACTGTTCCTGAAAATTGCCCCTGGGTTACTATCACTTTTGACCTTAACACACTCTTTAAAAACGGAAAGACAAGCGGTTCAACTTATAACAACAGTAAGTTAGAGGATGTCCGAGAAATTAAATTCAACTTCTCACAGTCAGCAGGCGGCGCAATAGTCAATCTTGACGAAATCAGATTTACTCCCGAAAACGGAAATGTAGGTCTTGGTGATACATCAGGTTCTCCTCAGGTCATTCTCTCAAGATCCGAAATCAATGCTAATTACACACCCGGAAATTACTCAAGCAATATGCCCGAAAGTGTAAACGAATTAAGCGTGGCTTCAGTTGAGGTTGAAGACGGTGTTGCAACTACAATTGATAACGAAAAGAATCTTATCTACGGTCTCAGCGAAGGTCTTGATAAGACAACAATTATGAATTACATCAAAACAGTAGGCTCTGCTGAGGTAAGCTTCAGTAACGATGTTATCGGTACAGGTACAGTAGTGACTGTAACAAACACAGCAACACAAAAAGTTATCGCTGAATACACAATAGTTATCTTCGGTGACTATAACGGCGACGGCATAGTTGATACAGAAGATACAACCTATTTCTCAGCGATTGCCAACTTTGAAATATTCGATTATTTTGATTATGAGTATTTGTTCATGGCAGCTGATGTAAACGGCGACGGTGTTGTTGATATAATGGATGAAGAGTCCATAAGCGCAGTTACTAACTACGAAGCATATATTGACCAGTCAGTAACAAGCGGTTCAAAAGTTTTCAACTATTAAAATACCTTATAAGCAAATCAGCCGACACAGAAATTCTGTGTCGGCTGATATTTTTTTAAACTAAACTTTTAAGCCACGAAAGAATTGTGAAGTTGTCGGCAAACTGATAATTGAGTATTCCGATTATAAATAATCCGCCGATTGCAACAGGTAAAACATAAGTCATGTAAGGTTTCATCCATTTTTTGATTTTCATGCCCTTACCTGAATTTGCTTCTGCCATGAAATTATCAAAGCCCCAACCTTTTTTCGTTACGCAGAAAAGAAGGTAACAAAGCGAACCGAGAGGTAACAGACAGTTACTTACGATAAAGTCCTCAACATCCATGATTGATGAGCCTGAAGCAAACGGTTGAACCGATGACCAGAGGTTGAAACCAAGTGCGCAGGGTACTGATAAAATCAGAACCGCTATTCCGCAGATTATACAAGCTTTTACTCTTGACCAGTTTGTCAGATCCATTACACAAGCGATAATGTTTTCTGCAACTGCGATAATTGTTGACATAGCCGCAAAGAACATGAAGAGGAAGAAAAGTGAACCCCAGATTCTTCCGCCGTTCATACTGTTGAATACCTTTGCCATCGCTACAAACAACAAGCTCGGACCTGCACCCGGCTCAACATCAAATGTGAAGCACGCAGGGAAAATGATAAGTCCCGCCATAATAGCAACAAATGTATCAAGGAGTAAAATGTTCATTGACTCGCCGAGCAAAGAACGTTCCTTGTCGATATAGCTTCCGAAGATTGCCATTGAACCGATACCAAGACTCAGAGTGAAGAACGCCTGATTCATCGCACCCACGATGACATTACCGTTAATCTTTGAAAAATCAGGTTTGAGATAAAATGTAAGTCCGGCTTTTGCCCCGTCAAGAGTGAAGCTGTTAATAGCCAATACAATGATAAGCAACAAAAGCGCTATCATCATATATTTTGTAACTCTTTCAACACCTTTCTGCAAACCGAAGGAAAGAATGAAAAATCCGAGGACAACGACTATTGCCATAAAGCCTACGGTTATTGTCGGGCTTGAAAGCATTTCACCAAACTGTTGATTTGAGGCAATATCCGTTATGCCTGTCATATCGCCCTTTATAAATTTTACAAAGTAATATAAAATCCAACCTGTGACCGATGTATAAAACATCATGAGTATTACAAGACCCGCTAATGCGGCATAACCGTGCAAGTGCCATTTCTGACCTGGTTTTTCAAGCTGTTGATAAATCTTTGCGGGACTTTTCTGACTTGCTCTGCCGAGTGAAAATTCCATAACCATAACAGGCAATCCCAACAAGATAAGAAAAGCGAGGTAAATCAGTACAAATACTCCTCCGCCGTACTGACCTGCCATCCACGGAAATTTCCAGACGTTTCCGACGCCTATTGCACAACCTGCGCTGAGCAATATAAAACCTAATCTGCTACCCAATCGTTCTCTCGCCATATTAAACTCTCCTAAAAATAAACTGCTGAAATTATATCAAATATTTTTCTATCCGTCAAATAAAAAAAGGACAGGTTTCCCTGTCCTTTAAAAAAATTTCTGCATATACAACTATTTTTTCAATTCGATTAATTCTTTTTCTGTTTCGGTAATTCTTTTTTCAACCGCTTCAAGCATCGCTACTCTTGAATTTTTGTAATTGACAGCTTTATTATAATCCGACATATATTTTGCGATAGCTGTTGTACATTTCGCTATTTCATTTGTCAGATAATTTATCTGTTCTTCATCGCCACTCTCTCTGATCTTTGCTAAATCCTTATTAAGTGTTTCAAGCTTACCCTGATATTCATTAAGATAATCTTCCACTCTTGTTACACTTTTTTCAGCACTGCTGAGTTCTTGTTCAAGCGAAACTTTTTCCGATTTTAAAATTTCCAACAAATCTTCTTTCTTTTTAATTTCGCTATTCGATTCTTCCTTTGCAGTTGTCTGTGTAGTTTCCTTCTGTGCTGTTGTCTGTTTTTCAGTTGTTGTTATATTCTGCTTTTTTGTGCTTGTTTCATCTTTTGTTGTTTCTTGCTTTGTTGTTATTTCTGTGCTTTCCTCAATATTTGTTGTTGAACTTTCTTTTTCAGTTATTGTTTCTGCTGTTGTATTCTTTGTTATAATCACTGCATCAACAACACTATCCCCACAGCCAAATAAAACCATCGCAAAAATCAGAAACAGAACGCCTGTATATAATAATTTAAAAAAATTCATAATATTACACCTCAATCAAAAATCTGTCGGTATTATAAAAAGTGTAATCCTCTTCACTTTCGAGAAGATTATACCAATAGTTTTGATTTGTGTCAAATTAAAATTTTAAAACTCATCTTCATCAAAATCTATATCTTCATCGTTATCATCTTCATCTTCCTCAATCAGATTCATGAACGCAGCAAATTCTGCAGCTTTTTCAAAAGCGTCAAGCTTACCGTCGCCGTTAAAATCAAATAAATCACCGAATATACCTTTCATGCTTTTTCCTCCTTTATTTCTTTACTTTAAGTATATTACTTTTTTAAAAAACATCAAGAGTTGTTTTTTGAAAAATTTTTGTTTTTCTTTCCAAAGTCCCGAAAACAGTACTTTCAATTTTTATTAAATCATTAAAAATCATTGACTTAAAAAACTTTTAGGACTAAAATGTTTTCAGGAAGATGTGGAGGTATTTATATGTATAAAATCTCAGTACCTGTAGTCAGCCGTAATCTTGAAGAACTCGGCAGAGAAAGAACAGTAAAAGACCTCAAAAGGTTTGATGCCGAGCGAGTTTTTCTTTCAATCAGCACTTACGAAACCGACACAGAAAAACGAAAAGTTGTTATGGAAACTCTCAAAAGAAATGTATCTTTTCTGAAAGAAAACGGATTTGAAGTCGGTTCATGGAACTGGACTTTTAAAACTCCCAAGGCTGATAATTTTATCAACATGAAAACTATCGGCGGAAAAGATATCCCTGATGTGAAATGTCCTCTTGATAAAAATTTTGTTGAGTTTGTAAAAGGTTATGTTAAAGATATTGCTTTGTGCGGTGTTGACCTTATTATGTTTGATGACGATTTCCGTTACGGATTTTTATACGATTCCCCTGCCTGTCTTTGCGATAATCATATTGCTGAAATCAATAAAATTACAGGTGAAAATTCCACCCGTGAGGAATTGGAATTTCATATAAAAAACGGCGGTAAAAATAAATACAGAGATGCTTATATAAAAGCAAACGGCGATGCTTTCAGGAATTTTGCACGGGAGCTAAGAAATACTGTTGACGAAATAAATCCCGATATCAGAATCGGGGCCTGTGCTTGTATGACATCATGGGATTTAGACGGTGTCAGCGCAAACGAACTTGCCCATATTCTTGCCGGTAAAACAAAACCCTTCGTCCGTCTTATCGGTGCGCCCTATTGGGCTGTCGGAAACCGCTGGGGCAACAGCCTTCAGGATGTTATTGAATTTGAACGAATGGAAAGTTCATGGACTCGCGACGATGAAATTGAGATTTTCTCGGAAGGTGACTCTTTCCCGCGTCCGAGAACCAACTGTCCTGCAAGTTATGTTGAGGGCTTTGATACTGCATTGAGAGCTGCAGGTTGCACTGACGGAATTTTAAAATACGGCATTGACTATCATTCAAACAGAGATTACGAAGAAGGTTATGCTCTTTTCCACGAAAGAAACCGTCAGCTATACAAAAACATTGATGAAATTTTCGGAAATAAAAAAAGCTGTGGTGTCAGAATTTACGAAGCTCCTGCAAAGCTTTCCGACTTGGTTGTGCCGACAAAGGTAAATTCAACTGTCAATCCCGAAAATATGTTCTTCTCAAAAGCTGCTCGTACAGCTGCCTTCAATACAATCCCCACTGTTTATGATGGTGAAGGTATCTGCGGTATGGTTTTTGATGAAAACGCAAGACATATCCCTCTCTCCGCAGTTGAAAACGGCTTGATTCTTGACCTTGCCGCTACAGAAATTCTTTCTGAGAGAGGAATTGATGTCGGTATTGAAAGCATCGGAGAAAAAATTAAAGACGGTCTCAGAGAACATTTTTTATATAACGATAATAATATAAGCGCCCTACAAACCGCTGTTTATAACATTAAATTAAAGGAAAGCGCAGAAATTCTTTCTGATATTGAAACATCTGTCGGTGTTCTTCCTGTTTCCTACCGCTATGAAAACGCAGACGGAAACAGATTTTTGGTGCTTAATATAAATTCAAGAGATCAGATGAATTCAAACCTCTTAAGGCATTATGAAAGAAGCCGTCAGTTTGCCGATGCTGTCGAATGGTTCAGCGGTAAAAAATTACCCGCATATACCTACGGACACCCCGCTATGTATATTCAATGCAAGGAAAATGAAAATTCACTTTCCGTCGGTCTTTGGAATTTCTTTGCCGATGTTGCAATTGAACCTGTTGTTGAATTAGCTGAAAATTACAGTCAGATTAAATTCATACAAGGCGGCGGTGTTTTATCAGGTGATAAAGTTAAACTTGACGATATTCCCGCTTTCAGTTTTGCGGGATTTGAACTTATTAAATAACAGGAGGAAACAGTTATGGAAAAATTAAAAGTTGCAATTATAGGACAAGGACGAAGCGGTCGCGATATCCACGGCAGACATTTCAAAAATGAAATGAGAAATCATCTTTTTGATGTTGCCGCGGTAGTTGAGATTGACGAAGAAAGGCGTCTTCGCGCCGCCGAGGAATATCCCGGTTGTGATACATACTCAGACTATACCGAACTTTATAAAAGAGACGATATTGACCTTGTCGTCAACGCAACATATTCATGTGACCACTATGAAATCACAAAAAACTTACTCAAAAACGGCAAGAATGTTGTTGTTGAAAAACCCTTCGCAAGAAACAGATATGAGTGTGATAAGCTTATCAGAATTGCAAAAGAAAACAATGTAAAATTAGGCGTATTCCAGCAGTCACTTCTCGCACCTTTCTTTGACGGTGCAAAAGAAGCAATCGCAAGCGGTAAGCTCGGTGAAATCAAACAGATTGATATTACTTACAGCGGATTCCAGAGAAGATGGGACTGGCAGACAACACAGCTTAAAATGGGCGGAAGTGTTTATAACACAGGCCCTCACCCCATCGGATTCGCTCTCGCTTTTCTTGATTTTGACCCTGATTTTGAGGTTGTATTCTCACGCCTCGGCCGTACTCTCACAAGCGGTGATGCTGACGACTATGCAAAAATCGTTATGACAGCACCGCACAAACCCGTAATTGACATTGAGATTTGTTCAGACGACGCTTACCCTGCTCCCGTATTCAAAATTCTCGGCACAAAGGGTTGCTATAAATCAAGCGACTGTGCTTACGAAATGAAATATCTTGTTGAAGGCGAAAATCCTGAGCACGAGGTTCAGCTTGAAACACTCAGAACTGATGAAGGCTTACCTCTTTACTGCAAAGAAGAGCTTAAAACTCACGAGGAATCGGGCGAATTTCAGGGCTCCGCTTTTACTGTAGGAACACAGAGATTTTATGAGATGATGTACTATGCAATCACAGAAGACAAGCCTATGGAAGTAACTCCCGAACAGGCAGCTATGGTAATCAGCGTTATTGAACATGTTCATGCAGAAAATCCGTTATCGGTTGAAATTTAAAATAATGTCGGCTGTAAAACCTTGAGGTTTTACAGCCGTTTTTTATCATCAGATGTTTAAAAAGTTTTTGATTTCCACGATACAACTCCATATCATTTTAATCACTACATATACCTTCGCAATAAAAGCCTCTGCTTTATCAAGAAACTTTTCAAAGCCGCTTTCGTTTGTCTGCAGTTCAAATCTTGCATTTCCTTTTAACACACTTCCCTCGTATGTATAAAGGTCGTTACTATATTCTTTTATGTTGTCTTCGTAAAATGTAAACACCCTTATTCCGTACGGGCCGTCCTTTGCAAATTGGCAACCGTATGTAAGTCCGAGCTCAATTGAATCATAAGTTCCGGTATATCCGTCCTGATGCTGATGACCGAAATATGCACCGAGAACATCACCCTGTTCTTTCCACGCTCTGAACTGATCGCTTGTAAAGCCCGGGAAGCTGACATTTTTAAAATAGCCTTCAGCTACATCAGAATTTAATCTGTAATATTTACCGCCTTTTTGTCTTGCATTCTTATGCCATGATTCACATTCTTCAAAGAGATTTCCCACATCATCTGTCTGTATATGCTGAAAAAGAATTGACGGTACAATTTCTCCTGAATTTGAATTTTTAAGCTTATTGCTTTCAGCCTTATACCATTCAATCTGTTCTTTTGTAACGGTATCTGCACCTGTGTCCATAATCCAGATGTTAAAAGCTGTTTTTCCGTCTGAAGATTTAATTTCAAGATTGTAGTCAATTCTTGATGAAGAATCTTCACTCTCATCGCTGACAAGACAGTTTTCGTAAGAAGCATATATCTTCAGCCAATCCTCTGCAGTAACTGTGCTTTTATAGTCATTGTTTCCCTGAGCAACAGCAAACGGAATATCCGCTTTCTCAGCCGAAGAAAAAACCGCATCACAAACTGCTTTTACATTCGCAAGAGTTTTTTCATAGTCACCCTCAACCACAACTCCCTCGCGTCCGTCTTCTTCGTCAACTCCGTCTTTGCCGTCAATATTGTCTTCAACAATATCGCCTGTGAAAACAATAAGATCGGGATTAGTTTCCTTTATAGCCAGGTCAATAAAATGCACAAGCTCATATGCAATATATTGATCGTCCTGAGGGTCGCTTATCTGCAAAACGGTAAACTCTCCGTCTGCATTAAAGGTAAGTTCTTTCTGAGCCTTTGCTTCGACAGGGACAGCAAATGTAAAAACTGTTAAAACCGCTAATAATAAACTAAATATCTTTTTCATCAAAAACACCTTTTATAATCCTATTTCTTCATAGGTAAATTTTTTCAGATAATGCTGTCTTCTGTTCTCGTAGGCAACATATAAAGTTTCCGTTTCGTCATCACAGCAAGGATGCGGATAGAAGAAGCTTTCATTTTCATCTTCAAGATAGCATACATGCTTGAAATCAAGTCCGTCTTCGCTTATTGACATTTCAAGATGTGTACGGCCCGATTCAACTGCATTATTGAACATAAGCACTTTACCTTTGACTTTAAGGCAAGTGATTTTTGAATCCGAGTGCTTGATGTCAAGCTTTTTGAGTTCTGTCCAAGTTCTGCCGTAATCAAAGCTTTCAACATACTGAAGATATCCGATATCAGAACGGATATACATGATTATATGACCGTCTTCAAGCTCAACCGCATTAGGCTCCCAAAGTGAGCGTTCATCACTTGCGATGTAACCGTATCTTTCCCAGTGATCTTTTCCCTTGGGACGAATACCGACACCTGTTCTGAAAAATAAATTATCCCAGCCTTTTCCGCCTGACCAATCAAATTTACCCAAAGACTCCTGCCAATAAAGAGGAATAAGGGTATCTCCGTTTGAAAGTGTGATAGCCTGTCTTAACGAACAACCGCCTACCAGACCGGGAAAATTCAAAGGCTCCGACCATGTTTTTCCGTTGTCCTTTGTTACAGAAATAAATGTATGCAATTCTCTGTACCAACAGTTTGCGTTATATGTATGAACCACAGCAAAAGGATTTTCGTCACCTGTGAATATTTCAGTACACCACACACCTCTTATCTTGTGGTCAAAAAGCGCTTCAGGTTCACTCCAGGTTTTTCCGTCATCGTAACTGCGTGATACTGCAACATAATTTTCGTTAAGCGGTTCTTCTTTTCCGCCTGTCAGAAACATACAGATAAGACTTCCGTCTTTCATTTTTCTTAAAATCGGCTCTCTTGTGCAGGTTTCAAAATCGTGTATGAGATATTTTTCCATAATATCACCTCTGATAAGAATTATATCATAAACAATAACAAAAAGCAAAGCATATCAAAAAAACGGCAGCTGTCACCAACTGCCGTTTGCTGTGTATTACATATATTTTTCCATATACTCTTTAAGTGAAACAACTGTGCCGTTTCTGCGTGAATCTTCAGCAGCAAATGCCAACATATGATTCTGGCATGAAATACCGATTTCACTTACATCTTCAGCATCAAGCTCTCCTGTAAGGTATCTGTAAAGGTCCGCGATAATTCCCTGGTCTCCGCCGCCGTGACCGCCTGTGATGCTGTCGCCTACATTAGCATAGTCTGCATTAATGTGTGTAGTTTCGTTTGTGTCGAATGAGAATAAGCAAAAAGCCTGATCAGAGGGCATACTCATATTTGCAACAAGCTCACCCTTTGTTCCCATAATTCTGAGTCTTCTTCCGCCTCTTGTGAAAGCACTCATAGTCATAACAACTGTAAGACCGCCTTCAAATTCCATATTGACTGTCTGATGGTCAACAACATCATTATCACACTTGTAGACACATTTGCCGTACTGTGTTTCTCTCAATGCCTTGAGAACATCGCAATCTTTCGGTACTGTCTTACCTGTTGCTGCGCCGCGGAACCAACCGTTATTTTTATCGTCATAATAAAGCTTCATTGCGTTGTAGTAGCAGGTTTCGCCAACCGGACAACCCTCGATGCAATAATCAGGTGAACCCTCGGGAGCATTTTCCTCACGGAAATGTCTGCATGAACCAAAGGACTGTATTCTTTCACACTTCTTATCAAGCAACCACTGAAGAATATCAAGGTCATGACAGCACTTCTGTAAAAGCATAAAGGAGCTTCTCTCCTCGTTGCCCCAGTTACCTCTTACAAAGCTGTGGCTCTGATGCTTATAACCGACTGCTTCAATATGCTCAACATTTATAACTTCACCGATAACACCGTCATCAAGAATCTTTTTAAGTGATTTGAAGAATGATGTGTAACGAAGAACGTGACAAACAAGTACCTTTCTGCCGTATTCTTCAGCCTTTTTCATAATGAGTGCACACTCCTCAGGTGTGGGAGCTGCAGGTTTTTCAAGTAAAAGATCATAACCTAACTCCATAGCCTTGATTGCGGGTTCTGTGTGCATTCTGTCCATTGTTGCAATAATTGCAACATCTGCAAATTTAGGGATATCTAAAATTTTCTCCCATGTATCAAAACAATGCTCATCTGCAATATTATGCTTATCTTTTATGTAATTTCTTCTGTCATCAATAGGCTCTGCAACACCGATAACCTTGAACTTTTCAGGCATCTCTGCCATTTTATTTGTGTAGGTTGAACCTCTGCTGCCTGCACCGATAACTATTGCGGTAAACTGTTTCATAATAAAAGTATCTCCTGCAAAAAATTAGTCTGCTGATATATCAAAATACTCAGCTCTAATAGAATAACACAAAAAAATTCATAAATCAACAATTAAATAAAATTCTTTTTAAAAACTAAGAGGCTGTAAAAAAACGAATTTTTTTTACAGCTCAGTCTTAAGGGGGATAGGAAAAAAAGATGAAGAACGGACAAACCGAGCGAAATCAAGGCTTCAGCCTTGATTTTGTATGCCCGAAGGCGTACAAAGACGCCCAAGCGGTGAGGTTTGTTCGTAGTATAAAACATAATACTTTACAGTTTTTGATATTATATGCATGTTTATGGGGTTCTTGTAGGCTTTTACACCTGCAGAACCCCTTATTCTATGCGGTTTTATACGGTCTTCGCTTTTTTTA
>JAFRZS010000041.1 GCA_017442445.1 Clostridia bacterium | reverse complement strand
TAACGGAAAAAAAGTTACAAAAATAGGGGATAAGGCATTTTATCAGAGCTATTTCCTTCGCACTTTGGTAATTCAGTCATCTGTGATTGAAATCGGTGAACAGGCTTTTGCTAAGTGCTCATATCTTGAATCAGTAACACTTTCTGACAGCCTGAGAAAAATAGGCAATCAGGCTTTCTACGGTTGCACAGTACTTACATATATAATCATACCCTCAACAGTTTCAGATTTTGGTGAATTTGTATTCGGAGATTGTGTAAGTTTAACGGTTGAATGTTCACTTACATCTGAAGCATACAGATACTGCAAGGATAACGCAATAAAATACAAACTAAAAGTCGGTGAAGTTGAAACAACTAAGCGAGAAGAAAATACAATTCCTCCCGGACTTGAAAATCAGAGCGGAATCGTAGCTGTATTCAACACAAGAGAGTATAAAGACGGTGTTGAAATAACAGGCTGTAATTACAATATATCTAATATAACTATTCCTAAGGAAATTGACGGAAAGCCTGTTCTTTCAATCGGAGAATTTGCACTCTCAAATAATTCAGGTGTAACTAAAATTGTAATACCGTCAGGAATCAAGAATATCGGAAAATATGCGTTTTCGTACTGCACATCGCTGCAATCAGTTGAGATCGAATCAAAAGATGTTGTAATCAATGAAGGTGCATTTCTGCACAGCAACAGCGGTAATGTCCGATTCAAAGTTTATAAAGATTCTACTGCAGAAAACTATGCAAAAGTGCATTCACTTCCGTATTCATTTGCTGATTGATTTTAAAAGAATAAAAGCTGAACGACTTCTGATCGTTCAGCTTTTTTTGTTATATAATCGGTTTGATTGAGAATGAAAAATTCAAAGATTCTTCTTCGGGAAGACAATATTTATCAAGAGTCAACGGACCGCAACTTGCAGTACCTGTGCCTCTGTAATAACCGTCAATACAAATTGCTGTAGTATGCTGATCGACGATATCTTCTCTGTGGTTAGCCTGTTGTAAGAGCTCCTGAGTATAGTTATGCACACTGAATGAGAAAGCTTTGTCAACTGCCGATACAAGAAGCCCTATTCCGTTTTCATCTGTAATCTTCAGATATCTTGTGTCGCAGTGGTTTGAGTTATCCTGAGGTTTACCGTAAGGCTCGTGCATTTCAGATACTGTTGAATTATACAAGCCTAAGGGAGCGTGTGCAATAAAATCATTCAACGCTTCTTTTTCGCCTCTGCCATAATATTCAATTTGATTGAATTCTTCAGGCATTTCAAATCTGACTCCGAATCTCGGAAGCTCGGAAACCATTGAATCTTCATCAACTAAATTAAAAGTAACTGATAAATCAATTTCTCCTACGGAAGAAAAATCATAAGTGAAGGTATACGAAAATACACGAGTTTCGTTTGCGGTTATGAATTGAGTTACGGATACTTTAGTTCCTTCAAAACTAATTGATTCCAACTCAAAAGTACAGGCGCTATAACCCATCATAAGCCAACCCATTCCGAAGCGGGAGTCGTTGTCAAGCAAAGCACGGAAGATGTTAGGATAAATACCTTTGTAATCGGAAGCAGGGGACTGATTAAACAAATCAACGCTACCAACACGGTATGCTTCCATAAAGCCGTTTTTCTTTGAAAAAACAGAATAACCGTCCTTGAATTCAACTCTGATTTCATCATCGTTTTCAGAAATAGTAACCTTACTGCTGTCTTTTGATTCAGAATTACTTATAACTTCATTGATTATTATCTGCTCTGTTGCAACCTCAAAGCCGTTATCATAATAAGAAATGTTTATATAATAGTCATCATCTGAATTGTATGATACCGGGAGATTGAGTGTAATTTCATCTTCCGGCAAGATACTTAATTTAAGATTGCCTGATGATTGAATATCGGTATTTTTATAGAAATTCCAGACAATATCAAGATAAGATGAGTTTTTAAATCTGTTTGTATTAATAAATGTGAAAACGTTGTCAGATATATGCTTTGCAATTACAGGTCTGTATATTGTTTTAGCATTAAATGCTCCCGTGTGAGGCTTTCTGTCGGGGTAGAAAAGACCGTCCTGACAGAAATTTCCGTCATGAATTTCTTCGCCGTGGTCGCCGCCGTAGCAAAATTCGTTTACACCGTTACCGTAGTAAGATGCATGGTCAGCCCACTCCCATATACATCCGCCTGTCACATTGTCATATTTATAAAAATGGTCAACGTATTCCTGAAGGGATCCCGGGCCTACACCCATAGCATGTGCATATTCACAAAGGAAAAACGGTCTTCCCATATAGTCAACACCGGCATCGTGTTCACCGATTTCGCGAACTGTATCAGGGTGAGTGTACATACGGGAAATTACATCATAATTATGTCTTTCTGTATGTGCAACACCTTCGTAATGTACAGGAATTTCAGGACAGTTTTTATGTAAATAAATGTATCCCGCATCCTGACCCAGATAACCGCTTGATTCATTACCAAGTGACCACATAGTTATTGAGGGGTGATTTTTGTCTCTGCAGTACATTCTTGAAATTCTGTCAACATAATGTTTAATCCAAGCTTTATTATGACTGAAAGTCTGATTGTTATCAAAAAGCTCGCCTGCACCGTGAGTTTCAATATCAGCTTCATCAACAACATATAAGCCGTAAATATCACATAAAGTCAAAAAGACAGGATCAGGGGGATAGTGAGAAGTTCTTACAGTGTTGATATTAAATTCTTTCATGAGTTTTACATCAAGAAGTAAATCGTCAGGAGACATACAATAACCGTTTTTAAGGTGAGTGTCATGATGATTTACACCCTTGAACTTAATTTTTTTACCGTTAAAGTAGAAAATCTCACCGATTATCTGAATATTTTTGAAGCCTTGATAATTTCTTATAACCTCAATAACATCTCCGTCCTTTTTGAGAGTGAGGTAAGCTTCGTAGAGTGTCGGAATTTCAGCATTCCATTCATCAACATTGAGATTTTTAAAAGAAATTTTATTAGTTTCGCTTGTTGTTTTGTAAAGGCGTTTTCCGTTTTTTTCAAGACAAAGCTCAAGAGAAATGTTTTCAGAATCGCCCTTGATATCAACGAGAACATCAAGATTATATCCGCTGTCGGTTTTAGAAGTTTTGAAATGACAGTCATAAATATATGTATCGGGATTTTCTGCTATAAAAACATCTCTGAAAATTCCGTTTTCTCTGAACATATCCTGACATTCAAGATATGTGCCGGTTGACCACTTGCTGACTACAGCGACAATTTCATTTTCACCTGAAACAATTTTATCCGAAATATCAAATTCAGCAGAGTTATGTGCGCCTTCGCTGTAACCGATATATTCACCGTTAACATAAAGATCAAGTGAAGATATAACACCTAAAAATGTTATGATTGTATTTTTAGCAGGATTTTCAACAGAATATATTTTTCTGTAAACAGCTACAGGACAGTCCTCGGGAATTTTATTGAGCTCAGGTTTGAGGTTCATAAATTCATAACGAGTGTTAATATAACAAGGCTTTTCATAACCTGTTCTCTGCCATGTAGAAGGTACACTTACCTTGTCAAAAGCAATATCAGCTGTATCAAAGATTTCAGGTAAATCAGAATGCTTCGGATAATACTTAAAATCCCATTCACCGGAAAGAATTTTAACAAAATCGCTTGAATATCTTTCTGTTAAGACATCGGTTGATTTTAAAGAATCAGCTGATTTAAAGGGAATAAAATACGCACGAGGGGAAAGCTTATTCTTTTCAAATACTTTAAAATTTGCATAATTTGTATTGATTAAATTATATTTCATATTATTTGTCCTCATATTTCTTTATCAGAAGCTTTGCGGCTTTGTAAATATCACCGCAACCGAGTGTAATTACAAGGTCGCCGTCTGAAGCGTTATCATAAACATAATCAACAATTTCTTCAAAAGTATTGAACCATACACTGCCGGGAATTTTTTCTGAAAGCTGACTTGTATAGATATTATAAGTGTTTACTTCTCTTGCGCCCATAATTTCGGTCATAACAACTTTGTCGGGAATTTTAAGAACCTCAACAAAATCGTCAAACAAAATTGAAGTTCTTGAATAGGTGAAAGGCTGGAACACAGCCCAGACATTTTTATAGCCCATTTTCATAGTGGCATCAAGAGTAACTTTTAATTCTGCAGGGTGGTGTGCATAATCGTCGGCAATCGTTATTCCGTTACATTCAGCAAGAATTTCAAATCTTCTGCCTGCGCCCTTGAATTTTTCAAGAGCTGAAACACACTGCTCAACCGTAGCACCTGCATCAATACCGGCACATATAGCGGCTAAAGAATTAAGAACATTATGAATGCCGGGTACAGCCAGCTGAATGTAGCCGTAGTCTTTTCCTGAATGGTTTATCTTATATCGAGCAAAGGCACCGTTTTCCATTGTAATGTCAGTAGCATAATAGTCGCACTTGTCGGAAGTGCCGAAAGTTATTATAGGTGTATCAATTCCTTCAACAGCTTTCATTGAATTTACATCATCGCCGTTTACGATAAGCTTTTTAGTTGTGAGTCCGGCGAATTTTCTGAAAGATTTAATTATATTATCAAGCGTCTTGAAGTAATCAAGATGATCTTCATCAATGTTAAGGATAACTGAAACATCGGGGGATAATTCTAAGAAGGTATCAACAAATTCACAGGCTTCACAAACAATGTTTTCGCTTTTGCCTACGATACCGTGTGCGCCGATAAGCGGTAATGTTCCGCCGATAACTGCAGACGGGTCTTTATCAGACAAATAGAGAATCTGAGTTATCATTGATGTAACCGTAGTTTTTCCGTGAGTACCGCAGACACAGATTGCATTATCATAAAGTCTTGTGATAGCGCCAAAAAGCTTTGAACGCTCGAATGTAGGAATACCTGAAGCTTTTGCAGCAACGAGTTCGGGATTATCGGGCAAGAGTGCCGCTGTATAAACAATCATATCGGGATCCTTGATGTTTTCTGCAGATTGTCCCATAGTAACCTCAATACCCAGATCCATAATTCTCTGCAAAGTGTCTGTATAGTTATTATCAGAACCTGTAAGAGTATATCCCTCATGATGAAGAATTTCAGCAAGGGGACACATACCTGAACCGCCGATTCCGATGAAATGTATTTTCTTGGCATTTTTTAAAACTGAATCAATATTATTCACGTCAATCACCTCAATGAAATATTATATTATATATCCAAATAAATGTAAATATTTTATTTAACAAAGTTGAGAACAAAAACATAAAATGTTCTTGAAAGAGTAAATATGCAGGTGATATTATGTCAAATAAAATAGAAAAAATCCTGATAGCTGATGCTGATTCAAGGCAGCGGTATTTAGCAGAATCTCTCTCATCGAAGGGTTTTATTACAAAAGTTCATCAGAGTGATGATTTTTTATCAGTAATCAATGAATATGATGCTGTAATTTTACCTATACCGCTGACAAAAGACTCAGTTTATATAAATATGAAAAATAACCCTGTTGAAATAAAAATGCTTTTTAAAGCAATCAGAGACGATATAATAGTTTTTGCAGGTTTAGCGGGTAACAAATCAATTGACTTCGGTAATATCGAAATTTACGATTATTCTGTCAGAGAAGAGCTTTCAATAAAAAATGCTGTTCCTACAGCCGAAGGGGTTATTAAAATTGCTATTGAAAATCTCCCGACAACCGTACATTCAAGCAAAGTTCTGATAACAGGCTTCGGCAAGACAGCAAAGGCGGTTGCAAAAGCATTTTATTCACTCGGAGCAGAAATTACAATCTGCGCAAGAAAATCAAGTGATTTAGCTTTTGCAGAAACATTATCATATAAAGCTATAAACTTTGAACAATTGAATGGCAGAAAAAACGATTTTGATATAGTTGTTAATACAGTACCTACAGTAGTTATCAACAAAAATGTGCTTGAATCCTTACCTGCAGATTGCCTTATTATTGAAATAGCGTCGGCTCCGTACGGAATTGATTTTACTGCGGCGCGTGAGCTTAATATGAATCTTATAGTATCGGGATCTTTACCCGGCAAAATCGCTCCTGAAACCGCAGGATATGTAATAAGTGAAGCGATACTTAATATTATAAAGGAGGAAAATCTGCAGGTAAGGATTCAAGCACATTTTTGTTGATAACTACTGTAGGTACTGTATTAACAACTATATCAAAATCGTTTTTTCTGCCATTCAATTGTTCAAAGTTTATAGCTTTA
>JAFRZS010000040.1 GCA_017442445.1 Clostridia bacterium | reverse complement strand
TTTTTTAGAAATATTTATAAAAGTAAGAATAAAAGGAATAACAAATTAACCCCATCTCATAAGAATTATTATTCGAACGATGAGGGCAATTTGTTATGCCTTTTTTTAATTATTCTATCGAACATAACCCTTAGTATGAAGTACAAAAAATAGAGGACATGTTAGATTTCAGAGGTAGTTTAATAAATGCAATATCTACAAACGGAATTAATTACATTTCTTACAACATAATGCAGATTATGTTGTAATTGTGAAGAGTTCAGATTATCAATTGCATTTTTTCCATTTTTCTGCAATGCTCAAGACCCGTTGACATGATATAAATCCGAGTTGTATTTATATTGCTGTGACCTAAAATATCTGCAAGTTTTGCAACATCTTTTTCTATTTCATAAAAAGCTCTTGCAAACAGATGTCTCAGATTGTGTGGAAATACTTTTGACGGATTTACCTCTGCCTCTTGGCAGAGTTTTTTCATTTTGCGCCATATACTTACTCTGTCAACCGCTTTTCCGTTGCGTGTAATAAAAATTCTGCCCGATTTTATTCCGTTACGTTTTGCATAATCAAGTAACTTTCTCCTTAATTCTCTAATAATAAATATACTTCTGGTTTTGGCTTTACATTGAACGCAGACACTACCTTTCTGTGCGGCCTCAACGGTAATATACTGCAACTCACTTACACGTATACCCGTACCGCATATTGTCTGTAAAATCAGACTGAATTTTTCATCTTTTTTCTTTTTCGCTATATTAACCAATCTCATATACTCGGCTCTTGTCAGCTCTTTTTCCTCAGACCTGAAAACTTCTTGCTGAATTTTCAATGGTTTTACCTTACAATCATACCATCCGAGAAACGCAAAAAGTTTGTTTATTGCCGCAAGCATAGAATTTATACTACGAACAGAATAGCCTCGGCTTATAAGCTCTTTTTTGTATTCAATCACAATTTCTTTGTTCGCGTGCGTATTTTCCAAATAAACACAAAACGCTTTGATATCACGCAGATACTTTTCAATCGTTACATTGCTTTTTTCTTCTGAATATAAATTATCTTTGAATTTCCCAATAATTTCTGAAGTCAATAATTTTTTGCTCATCAATACCACTCCCTTTAATATTCTTTCCAAATTGATAGTAATTTTTCAACATAAAAAATCCCCTTAGTGTAGTCTTGAAAAACCAAGAATCTACCCTAAAGGGATTATATCATTATATTTCATTTTTTATGCAACTAATGCATTTGAGTTGACTTGTTCGATGATTTTGCGGATACCGAGCCATACATTCATATCTGTAAACACTTCCACGATGCTGCCTTTATCGGTGAAAGGTGATTCCTGCAAAACAGAAAGGTCTTTCATCACACCGTTATGTACGATATACTCAACGATCTGATTGACGAAATAAATCTGCCTTGCATCAAGATTTACATTGTCGAGATATTCTGCAAACGCCGCTTTTGCCGCATTCATATCAAGACCTACGATTTCACGGACAAATTCACCAAGCGGTTTTTCACCGTATTCTGCTTGGTAATCTTCTTTTGAGCCGACTTCACTCCACAGAATCTGCTCCAACGCTTTTACATCATCAGCACTCAAGGGAATATTTGATTTTAGTTTTGCAATTACCTCATTATCCTGATGCTGACGGACATAAAACTCTGCTTTTGCTTTGTAGTTTTTGAGATCATCGTTTTCGAGTTCTGATTCATTCCAATCAATTGAGAGTATCTCATCATCAAAATTTGTGTTGTATGTTTCTTTTCCTTGCGGAATATATTTCATAAGATCTCTCAGATTTTCACGGATATGCTCAAATTCATTGATGCCTGCAGTATCCACATAATCGGTATGCAGGATTTTATTTATCAAATCCGACTGTGCTATAATTTCGGGGATATTTGCAACACTTGCGATTGCAGAAACTTTTTTATATAAATCGGTTCTTGCTCGTTTATATTTTTTACCGATAAGATATGCAAGTTCAATGCCGTACATCAACGCATCAAAACGCAATGCTTTTGGGTGATCGTCATCGGGAGTTATGAGAGGAGCAAGTTCATCTGCGATAATCAAAGTGTCTTCATAAGAAAGAGCAGTATAATTATCAGGATTTGCATAAAGTTCAACATACTTGAGATGCTGACGGACTGCAAAATTTTCTTTATTGAGTTCTCTTACTTTGACCACCATATCATCAACCAACTCTTTACGGAAAGCGATGAGTTCGTCGGTCTGATATGCAAGATCCTGGAGTTTGAATACAATCTGTGCTTTGAGATTAAAGATAGCACCTTGCAGAGCAATCTGATTAGCCGATTTACCTTTACCGCCCATACGGAAAAATTCAAAATTTCCGCAGAAATCGAAGATATAAAACATCTTCTTGTCTTCGCCGTCAATAAGTCCGGGGCAAAGACGAGTACCTCTGCCTATCATCTGCCAGAATTTTGCTTTACTCATAACCTTTTTGAAGAAAACGAGATTTAAGCATTCGGGTACGTCGATACCTGTGTCAAGCATATCAACCGAAATTGCAATCTGCGGTAATTTCTTTGCATCTGAAAACTCGTCTATTGCATGCTGTGCATAATTGATTTGGTTATCGATTACCTCTGCAAAATCTTTAAGATGCGGATATTCTTTATTGAACACCTCGAAAATCTTTTCAGCGTGGCGGTGATTTTTCGCAAAGATGATTGTTTTACCAATCTTCTGACCGTAATCAATTTTAATACCGTTTGTCATTAAAACATTGAGCACTTCTTTGATTGTGTCTTCGTTAAAAATCCAATCATTCAAAGCAGATGAGCTGATACTTTCGGGCATTTCACCGTCGTGGGAGAATGTTGCTTCGTACTTCTCTTTATCCTCATCTGACAGTTCATCATATACAATGCCCTGCTCAATAAATTTGAGCTTGGTTTCAACTGACATAAAATCAACAAGGTAGCCGTCCTTTACTGCATCGGCAAGTTCATAGCCGTAAGTCGGTACGCCGTTTTGAAGTTCAAATACCTCATAGGTATTCTTATCAATTTCGTCTTTAGGCGTAGCGGTAAGACCTACCAACGGTGCATCGAAATAATTGAAAATATCACGGTATTTATTATAAATTGAACGGTGTGCTTCGTCGCAGATAACCAAATCAAAATGCCCGCAGGTAAAGAGCTTTCCGTTTTCGTCCTTAATGGCATCAATGCAGTTCATCATAGTCTGATAGGTTGAGAAAACGCAATGAGCATTATAGTTATCCTTTTCTTCGCAAAGGTTGGTGACGGACAAATCGGGCAGAAGATTTACAAAACTACGCTTTGCCTGAGTGACGAGAGAAGTACGGTCGGCAAGGAAAAGAATATTTTTAACCCAACCGTGTTGTAAAAGCACATCGCAAAGAGCAATAACAGTTCTTGTTTTACCTGAACCCGTTGCCATAACGAGCAATGCTTTGCGGCGGTTTTTCTTGCCGAAGCTTTCACAGACCGCCTTGACAGCACCTTCCTGATAATAACGGCCTGCGATATTTCTGTCGATGACCACATTATTAAGGCTTGTCCGCATAGTCTGCAAGTTAAAGAGCTTCTCAAGGTCTCGTTTTGAATAGATAGTTGCTACCTTGCGCTCGGGGTAGAGGTTATCTGTAATGCGGGTATCGAATCCGTTTGAAAGGAAAATGACAGGGCGGCGACCAAACTTTTTCTCTAAAATGTCGGCATATAATTTTGCTTGTTGTCTGCCGATTGCGACATCTTCACAGGTTTTCTTTGCTTCTATAACTGCAAGAGGTTTTCCGTCATCGCCGAAAAGGACATAGTCGGCAAAACCGAGTTCCGATTTATTCGGCATACCGGGGAGTTCATACTCGTTAATCCAATCCTTGCCCTCTGTCCAACCTGCATCAATGAGCATTGTGTCAATATATATCTTGCGTGTTTCATATTCGGAAATATCAAGCGGTTTGGGAACATAAGTCTGCTGTTTTTCTTCACGGCGAGCGGTAAGCTCTGCTTTGAGTGCTTCATTTTCAGCCAACAATGCCGCAAAGTCGATATCGGGGATATCGGCAACGGCTACCGTATCAGACGGAGCTTCTTTCAGAAGTTCACGGTTAAATTCACCCTGTTCATATTCCTTTGCATAGCAACAAGCTATAAAATCCATGAAGATATAAAGGTTTTCAAGACAGAGAATTGCCTGTTCTTCTGTGACTTTTTTGCCTGTGTGTGCGGCATTATTACCCACACGGCGAATGAAATCCATTCTGCGCCAAACATCACTATTGACAACCGCACGGAATTCCTCTGTACTCATTAAACTGACAAGAGTATCCTGCCAGGGCATAACAAGAGCACTATCAACGGAATACATCCATTTAACAGCTAATTCCATCGCCCTGCGGCAATTTATAATTGATGTGGACAAAT
>JAFRZS010000039.1 GCA_017442445.1 Clostridia bacterium | reverse complement strand
GCAGAATATGACGGACTGCCTTTTTCAACAGGCTTACCCTTGATTGCTGAATATGTAATATCAGGATCCTCGGGCACTATTCCCTGAAGCTGTAATTTTGCAGAATCTATTACATCATCAATATTGAGAAGCCTGCCCTTTATCGTGGATTTTTCTTTAAATCTGTTGATTATAACTTTCACATCTTCCATTCCCTGTGAATAAAGAGCATTTGCTGCAATCTCACCGCTTCTTACTGAAACCTCATCTGGAGTCACAATTATAATTGCGTTATCAGCAACACTCGAAGCAAGGCGGAAGCCTTCACCAATTCCGGCCGGACAGTCAATGAGTATAAAATCATATTTATCTTCAATTTTTTCAAGAACTTTTTTAAGGTTTTCCGTTGTGAATTCTTCATCAAATTCCAAAGGTGCACCGATAAGGTCAACCGAGCCTGTTGTAACTGTTGCATCTTCACTTTCGCAATATCCTAAAATTACATCGCCCCAGTTGAAAATCATTTTTTCATTGACGCCTAAAATCAAATCAAGACTTCTTAATCCTATATCAGAGTCAACCGTAAGAACTTTTTTTCCTCTTTCAGCCAAAGCTGATGCAAGTCCCGCGGTAACCGAGGATTTACCGACTCCGCCTTTTCCTGATGCAAATACTGTTTTTATCGCCATATTTTCATAGCCTTTCCGAGCACATTTTATACTATAAGAGTTCCTTCTGACTGTATCTGAGTTTTGTTGTCATTTTCGCCGAAATAATATTCATAAATTCTTGCGGCAATAGGAGCAACAGATGTACCGCTTGATGCACCTTCAACTGCAACGCAGAGTGCAATCTGCGGATTATCTGCAGGTGCATAGGAAATAAGGAAACCGTTGTTACCTACAAAGCTTTCACCGTTTGCTCTTGTTCTTATAACCTGTGATGTACCTGTTTTTCCTGCAGCGCTGACAGGTAAATTTCTGAATGCAAATGAGCAATAGCCTGTAGAACCAACTTTATTCATACCTTGCTTTACTATATCAAGTGTTTCGCTCTTAAATCCTGTTTCACAAGCTATCTTCGGATTCTTTGCATAAACAGTTTCTGTGAGTTCTGCATTTTTTACATTCTTAACTAAGTGCAGTTCATATCTTGTGCCGCCGTTTGCAATTGTTGCGCAGTAGTTTGCAAGTTGTATCGGTGAGAAAAGATTTCCCGCCTGGCCGATACCCGACTGAATTGTAAAGCCGCTCTGCCATGACTGTTCAATCGACTCTCTGTATGCAGGACTGTCAAGAACACCCTCTGCCTCGGGCAACTCAACACCTGTTTTTTCACCGAGTCCCAATAATGTTCTGTACTGATTCATTTTATCTATACCGAGAACATTTGCCATCTGATAAAAGAAGGTGTTGCATGATTCGTTGATTGCTTCAACAACATTAACATATCTTGAAGCATGTGACTGATTACATCTGAAAACATGGTCGCCGTATTCAAATGCTGTGTCACAGTAGAAGGTTGTGTTCACATTTATTTCTTTCTCCTCAAGCGCCGCTATTGCAACGGACGGTTTTGCGGTTGAACCCGGTGCATATGTTGATAACAACGCTCTGTTCCACAAGGGTGCGTTGGGTGCTTTAATGAGATCCTCATAATCATCTGTATAGGTAGAAATATCGTATGTCGGATATGTTACTGAAGCCAGTACCTCTCCTGTATCGACCTCAACAACCACTACCGCGCCTGCAGGGGCAGTGTCTGTTTTCATTTCAAATATTTCTTCTTCAAGAGCTTGAGCGGCAACCTTCTGTAAACCGCTGTCAATTGTAAGTACCACAGAATTCCCCTGTATCGGTTTCGTGGTTATTTCGCTGACAAGATTTCCGTTTGAATCTCTGTAAACTGTTTTGTAGCCGTCACTGCCTTTGAGGTAGGATTCCATTACACTTTCAATACCGCTTTTACCGATATCACTTGTAATACTGTAGCCTTTATCTTTGAGTGTTTTATATTCTTCGGCATCAATTGCGCCTACAGTTCCGAGAATGTGCGGTGCAAGTGTGCCGTCATTATATTCTCTGTAAAGTGAGGTTTCAACCTCAACTCCCTCGTATTCCTCATAATTTTCTTCAATAAGTGCAACTATCTCATCACTTACATCTTCAGCAAAGGTGTATGGCGCACCTGTACCGAAAAGCATTCTTTTCATATTGTAGTAAACCGATGCTATATTTCTTGCATCTTCAAGAGAGTATTTTTCAAGCGCGTATTTTTTGATCAGAACTGTCATACAGTTTTCAGCTGTTGCGTATTCGTTCATATCAAGAAAATCGTTCCCTTTAAGGAAGCTGATACTTGAAGCACTGTCTTCTTTGAATACAGGTACACCGTTTTTAATTTCTATCGGGAGTGTATCAATCCATTCCTGACCGTTCTTTTCAAACAATTTTATTATTTTGTAAACTAATGCATTTCTTTCATTCTGTTTTTTCTCTGACGGAAAAGATGCATAAATAAAATTAACGGCATACCCCTGTCTGTTACCAACCAGAGGAACACCGTTTCTGTCAAGAATTTCACCTCTTGCAGCCTGAACTTTTACAATACTGCCTTTTACCATTTCAGCTTCCTTTGCATAGATATCTCCGTCAATAAGCTGCACTTTAATAAGGCATACCGCAAAAACTGCGAGTACACAGCAAAATACTGCAAATATAATTTTATTTCTGATGTTAAATATCTTATTATTCAAAATCTTCCACCCGAATCAAAATTAGTTTTCTGTCTGATACTTTGCAAAAATGGCTCTGACTATAAAATAAAATACCGGCATGAACAAGAAGGTATATATGGCGCACGGCAGATAATATGTGAAGAAAAGAGTCTGTCCGTAGCCTTTGAAAACATAGAAGACCAGCCAATACACAAGAGCCTGTAAAAGACAGGCAACCGAACCGATTAAAAACGCTGTCATAAGATTATTTCTCATTCTTGAAGTGATGAGAAGACTTGTTATAAAACATATTACCAAAAAGAAAATTGCATAAAATCCGTCGCCTTCTGCCAAAGGCATATCGCACAAAACTCCTGCAAGGACACATATCAATGTTCCCGCCCATTCGCGCTCAAACATACTTATGCATACTGCAAGAGGTAAAAGAGGCAGGGCAGAAAATCCGAATATTTCCGGCGGGAAAATCCCTGTATTCTGCAACACTGCCGTAACAATTATTATCAGCACCAACCAGACCCGTCTTACGACAAGCGGTCTGCTGTTTGTTTCACTTGTGACTATTTCTCGTCTGTAAGACATTTTTTCCATAGCCTTTCCTGTTGTAAATTTAACTGTCTGTCATTACAAAAACATTTGTTATTTTTGAAATGTCAACATACGGTTTTATTATAGCACTTCTTGAAATTACATCCTCATTATCTCTTATTTCGGAAATTTCTCCGATAATAAGATCTCTCGGATAAACCTCGCCTATTCCTGTTGTGCATATAATATCACCTACTGCCATCTTGGATTTTCTGTCAAGATTTGCAATCTGACTGTTACCTTCCGATGCGACCTCAACAGTATTTGTAATAAACCCGGAATCAGATGACACAATATCGTAAACGCTGATTTTAACCTGAGGATCAGTCACTCCGAGTACAACGGAATAATTGGGCTTTACACTTTTCACAACACCTACAAGATATTTACCATATACAACCGGGTCATTAACCTTGACTCCGCTTAACTGTCCTTTGCTGATTGTGAAAGAACCGAATTTATCCGAAGGATTTCTGCCCGTAACAGCCGCACCCAACAAATTATATTCAGGATTTTCTTCCGAAATATCGAGTGTTTCTTCATAGAGGCTGACTTTCTTTTTCATTTCCTCATATCCGACGAGCTGTTCTCTGTATTTTTCAAGCTGCTTATCCTTTTCATCGAGTTGACTCTGCAGCTTCTCAGCTGATTTGAAGGGTGCGAACACACCGCCGATTTTTTCTGTTATAAAAACTGCTGCTCTTTGTACGGGACTCAATGCCGTTCCCGCAGCAGAAGTAGCTGCTGCCGATTTTGAAATTGCAAAAACCGCAATGAAACAAGATATCAGCAACAGTACTAAAACCGTTATGAAAATTTTAAAATTTCTGCTTGTGAAAAAAGAACGCATTAAAGCTTACCTCTTTTTATAATTCAGGCACATTCCTGTACCTGTGACAACACATTCAAGCGGACTGTCCGCAACGCGTACGGGGATTTTTGTTTCAACCGAAATAAGTTTATCCAGACCTCTCAGCTGTGAACCGCCGCCTGTAAGAACAATACCGCTGTCTATGATATCAGCCGCAAGTTCGGGAGGAGTTTTTTCAAGAGTTTCTCTGATTGCATCAAGTATCTGATTGATGGGTTCAAACAAAGCTTCTCTTATTTCACCCGCACTGACTTCAACGAGCTTCGGCAGACCGTCCATAAGATTTCTGCCTTTAACAACCATTGAACCTTCATCGTCATACGGATATGCAGAACCTATACGGATTTTAATTTCTTCCGCAGTTCTGTCACCGATAAGAAGATTATATTTTTTCTTGATGTAAGCAACTATTGCTTCATCAAAATTATCACCCGCAACTCTTGCGGATCTTGATGTAACGATATCACTCAAAGCCACAACTGCAACCTCTGCAGTACCGCCACCGATATCAACTATCATGCTTCCAACCGCTTCTGTAACAGGAAGACCTGCACCGAATGCAGCTGCAAGAGGTTCTTCAATAAGACTTGCAAATCTCGGACCTGCCGCTTTTGCAGCATCTCTTACCGCACGTCTTTCAACCTCGGTAACACCTGAAGGAATACACACCAAAGCTCTTGCACGGTTAAAAGGTGCGCCGTTCAGAGCTTTTTTTATGAATGCTCTGAGCATATCAGCCGCCATGTCAAAGTCAGCAATAACACCGTCTTTTAAAGGACGCACTGCAGTTATTGAACCGGGTGTTCTTCCTATCATTTCCTTTGCCTGTTTTCCGACAGCAACAACTCTCGGAGGGTTGAGTGTAGTATCAACCGCAACAACAGACGGTTCATTTATTACAATACCTTTACCCTTTACATAAACAAGAGTATTGGCAGTTCCGAGGTCAATACCTATATCCTGTGCAAAAAGCATTTCTTTTCCTCCTGAGCTTACTTATAGATTACTTCGGATACGATCTTATCAAAGTCAATCTTATCCTTATTTTCGGGAGATACTACTCCTGTGTATTCAAGAGCTTCTCCGCCTATATTCAAAATATATACCGTAAGATACTGGCCTGTTTTACCGTCAGCACCTTTTTCTTTAAGAGTATAATCTCTTGTAATTTTAATCATTTTATGACCGCCGATTTCAACCTCAGACTTTTTGACTGAATGAGTATCAAGCAGATCACTCTTCTTTTCTTCATTAAACTGCTTCATCCAGACAGCTTCAACATCGTCAGCAGTTTTTTCTTCTCTTATCTGAACGGCAAACTGAGCGCCGATTTCACTGTTTTTAAGGAGAATTGTAGTAAGTCTGCCTATCTGCTCCCAACCTTTTTCAATTTTAATTTTGATATACTTGTTGTGAACATAGTCGCCCAATTCCAGAACTTCGGGGAATGTGATACTTTCGGTAACTGTGTTGCCGTCTTCGTCCTTTATCTCTTTTCCGCTTTCGTCTGTTTTGGGGACTACAATATTTCCGTCTTCATCCTGTAATATTTCCTTATTCTCATCTGTAAGAAATTCGTGTGTGCTGCCTTCTCTGTCGGTAACTGTTTCTTTACCGCAGGCCGCAAAAAGCAAAGTTATTGCAAGTACCGCTGCTATTGCAGCCAATATTCTTCTGCTCATATCTTCCTCCGTTATTTCAAAAAAATTCTTTCTTCGTTAACGATTAATTTTATCACAGTAAAAACTTTTCGTCAATCATTTATATTCTACAGTGCTGATTATTTCTTCAAAGTTTACATTCTTTTCGTTTGTAGGTGTTGTTGAATATTCAAACCTGTATGTATTGCCGTCTTTTTCGTGTATGTAGTAGCAAATAACCTGTGTGGGATTTTCACCCTCTACAACCGCATCCTCACTTATGGTCAGAACAGTTCTTATTTTTGTCATTTCAATACCGCCGATTTTTACTTTTTCGGTTGTTGTGTCAACCTTTTCGTATTCGTCAACTTTTTTGAATGTATCAAACATTTTATTCAGCTGTGCAATAATATCATCCTGTTTTTCGCCTTCAACGACACCGAAATTAAGGAATGAATCTGTTTTTGTGTGCTTGAGCTGAATATTAAGTTTGCCCGACTGTTCCCAACCTCTTTCGACCTTAACCTTAAGCCACTTTGTTTCAGCATAGCCGTCAACTTCAAGTAAATCGGGATATGTAACAGGCTGTGAAACAATTTTTCCGTCTTCATCTGTTACCTCTTTGCCCTTGTTATCGGTTATAATTTCCATGATGTTGCCATCTTCGTCCTGCATAGTCTGTCCGTTTTCATCGGTTGCAAGAATATGAGTATTTGATTCTCTGTCTGTGATAATTCTGTCTTCGTCATATTTCTTTGTACAAGCGGCAAAAGATGTCACAATTATCAACAATGCCGCTAATATTGCCCAATACTTTTTGTTCATTTTAATTCCTCCGAAATTATTCTAATATATCGCCTGTACGGATATTGATAACATTGTTGAAAACTGCGATATATGTGTTTGAAATAAATTTATCCATATGCATACTGCCGAAAAACCACTTATCAAACTTACAAGCCTGTCCGAGTTCCTGGAAATATGTGTTGAGTCCCGACACCTTCAAGGATTCCGTTTCGTCCTGGAGATTCAGAAAGCTCTTGATTTTCAAGGGAGGCTCATGTGTTATGATTACATCGACATTACAATCTGCCTTTTCAAGATTTTCCGCACCCTCACGCAATTCCTCTTTACTCGGAATTTCGTATTTTGACCAGGTGTTCTGCTCATATCGGTAATCTATGTCTGGACTTTCTCCTCCGCCCATAGTAAAAATTCTCCTGCCCTCTATGGTATATACCTGACCTCGCATCAGATGATAAATATTATCTGCAATCTTATGGGCGCGTCCGCCTTTGAATTCACATTCCTCAAAAGACATCAATCTGTCAAAATTCTCGTGAGTTCCGTCTATAAAACAGATTGTATATTTTTTCTTTGCAAGTTTTTTTAAGTTTCTCTGTTCTGCTTTGCTGTCATCCCAGATAAAACCGAAGTCGCCGCAAACGATAATTGTATCGTTTTTTGTAAGACCCTTAAGCTTTGAATTTGAAAAACGTTTTATATCTCCGTGAGTATCGCCGGTCACAAAAACCATCTGCCGTTACTCCTTTCGTTTTTTTGTTTGATTTTTATCAGATTTGTGTTATACTTAATCTTGTAAATAATATAATACTACATCAGTTGGGGTTTTGTCTATGAAAAAAACAATAAAATTTGTATCTTGTTTGTTAATAATTTTTATATTCCTCTCAAATACGGCGTTTGCCGTCTTCCAACCCGATGAAAAAATACATTCTGATATTTATTTATTGGCGAGTATGGACAACGGTGAAATCATCGCTTCAAAGAATAATGACAAGAAAACTCAGCCTGCCGCACTTGCAACAATTGTGACGGCATCAGTTGTGCTGCAAAACTGCAATAACTTAGACGAGCTTGTAACTGTCAGCCAGACGGCATACGAATCAATACTCGGAACAGGTCTTGTAACGGCAAACCTTATTATCGGCGAACAGATCAGCATACGCGATCTTCTTTACTGTATGCTGATGTTCAGTGCCGCCGATGCAGCTTCCGTTCTTGCAGAGCGTGTTGCGGGAAATATAGGACAGTTTGTTGTTATGATGAATAACTATGTCAAAGGACTCGGCTGTAAAAATACGGTTTTGAAAAATCCTCACGGTCTTGATGCAGAAGGACAGTACACCACTGCAAACGATTTATTGACGATAACGAAGAAAATTCTTGATAATCCGTCTTTTGCGGAAATCGCTTCAACCGTTTCTTACAAAATCGCTAAGACCAATAAAAGCAGTGAGCGACTCGTTCATACAACAAACTACATGACAAACAATGTCTATCCCTCATATTATTACCGCTATGCTTCCGGAATTAAAACCGGTGCAACCGATCTTGCAGGAAGATGTGTTATTTCAACAGCACAAAAAGACGGATATAATTATATCGCAATTATCATGAAAGGTTCCATGCAGGATCTTGACAAGGACGGCGAAACAGAAAACACAGCTTTGCTTGACTGTAAAAATCTTTTCTCCTGGACATTTTCTAATATTAAATTAAAAACAGTTGTTGCAAAAGGTCAGATCATTACAGAAATGCCTGTTGCACATTCCTGGGAAACAGACTATGTAAGTCTTGTCGCTGCAAAGGATTATTCCGCACTTGTTCCGTCAGGACTTGACAGCACTTCAGTAAATTTCAAGCTCGTTGAAGGCAGCGCTCCTGAATCACTCAAAAAATCCGTTAAGGTCGGTGACATCGTAGCAAAAGCAAATGCCTATTACGGTAACGATATAATCTGCACTGTTGAACTTACAGTTTCGGAAGACATTTCAAGCAGTATCGTGCTTACAATTATTCATTTCTTCCGCGATATTCTTAAATCAGGAATTTTCAAAGTTCTCTTTGTTCTGCTTATACTCGCTGTAATCGGTTATATTGTTCTTTGCATATATATCAACCGTAAGAAAAAGCTTTCAAAAGTAAAGCTTGTCACTCCCCCGAAAAAAAATACCTCTGATGCTGATACTCAGAGAAAACGCGAGGAACGCGAAAATAAATATAATAAGGAGTAAGCTATGGAAAAGCAAAATGTTGTTATCATCGGCGCAGGTCCCGCAGGTATTTTTACTGCACTTGAGCTTTATAAAAAATTCGACAGCTCATACAAGGTTCTTTTAGTTGATGAGGGTATTTGCATTGATAACAGAAAGTGTCCTGCAAGAACATCAGGCGTCTGTGTCCACTGTAACCCTTGTAATATTATGAGTGGCTGGGCAGGTGCCGGTGCGTTTTCGGACGGTAAACTTTCTTTATCCGAGGAAGTCGGCGGCAACCTCACAAATTATCTCCCCACAGACGAAGTTCGTACATTGATAAATTATGCGGATTCTGTCTATCTTGATTTCGGCGCACCGAAAGAGGTTTTCGGACTTAACGATAAAGCTGTTGACGATTTCCAATACGAATGCACTAAGCATAATATAAAATTGGTTCCCTGCCCCGTAAGACATATGGGTACGGAATATTCTTATGAGGTATTGAAGGCTATGTACGATTACCTCAAAGAAATTGAAGGCTTTACATTTCTTGAAAGAACCCATGCAGACCCGATAATAAATGAAGAAAGAACCGTAACAGGTGTAACGCTCACCAAAAAAGACGGCACAAAAATTACTGTTGATGCCGATTTTGTTGTTGCTGCACCGGGCAGAGGCGGTGCAGATTGGCTTACACGCATCGCTATTGAAAACAACATCGGCACACTCAATAATGAAGTTGATATCGGTGTCAGAGTTGAGGTTCCTAACTCTGTTATGGATCATATCACGAAGCATCTTTACGAAGCAAAGCTTGTGTATTATTCAGATACATTTGAAAACAAGGTCAGAACCTTCTGTATGAATCCCGGCGGAATAGTAAGTGAGGAACATTATACCGCAGGACCCGGTTCAAATATCGCAGTTGTTAACGGCCACAGCTATGCCGATAAAAAATCCCACACAGGAAACACAAACTTTGCTATGCTTGTTTCAACTGCTTTTACACAGCCTTTCAATCAGCCGATTGAATACGGAAAATATATCGCACAGTTAGGCAATATGCTCACAGGCGGCGGAGTTATGGTTCAGCGATTGGGCGACCTTTTAAAAGGCAGAAGAACCGATGCTTCAAGACTTAAAAAATCAACAACCGAGGCTACACTCAAAACCGCAGTACCCGGTGACCTTTCATTTGTGCTTCCTCACAGACACCTTACAAGTATAATTGAAGCACTTGCGGCTTTTGACAAAGTGCTTCCCGGTCTTTATTCACAGAACACTTTACTTTACGGTGTTGAGGTTAAGTTCTATTCCTCAAAGCTTGAGGTAAATGAAAAATTTGAAACCTCCGTAAAAAATTTCTACGCTATCGGTGACGGCGCAGGTATTACACGAGGTCTTATGCAGGCATCTGTTACAGGTGTAGTGGTTGCAAGAAATATTAAGGAAAAATCAGAATAAAAAACAGGCGACTGCGGTCGCCTGTTTTTTTATTCTATGCTTGACATTAAATCTTCCCATTCTTCCAGCATCTCTTCTAACTTGTTGTTTTTTTCATCAAGCTCGTTTGTGAGTTTTAAGACAAGCTCATAATCCGATGTTGTTTCGGGTAAATTAAGTTCGTTTTCTATGTTCTTGATTTCTTCCTCAATTTCGGAAATTTCATTTTCAAGGCGGGACAGACGACCTTTTTTCCGTCTGAGCTCGCTTTCTTTTTCTTTCTTTAATTTATATTCGTTAACCTTCGGCTTCTCAGCTTCTTTTACCTGCTGAGGAGCATTTTTTACATGCTCAAAATAGTAGTCATAATTACCTGCGAAATTTCTGACACCGTTTTCTTCAAGACACATAATTCTTGTCGCAAGTTTATTGATAAAATATCTGTCATGCGATACGGCAAGAATTGTGCCTTCGTAATCCATGAGCGCATTTTCAAGCGCTTCTCTTGAGGATATATCAAGGTGGTTTGTCGGTTCGTCCAATAACAAAAAGTTTGCGCCCGAAAGCATAAGCTTCAAAAGTGCAACTCTTGCTTTTTCACCGCCGCTTAATGTGCCGACTTTTTTGAACACTTCTTCGCCTTTGAATAAAAATGCCGCCAGAGCATTTCTTATTACTGTTGATGTCATGCTTCTGTATGAATCCCAGACCTCATCAAGTACAGTTTTGTTATCGTTGAGTTTTTCGAGAGTCTGTTCAAAGTAACCGAGCATTACTGCGGAACCGAATTGTTTTGTTCCGCTGTCTGCTTCGTAATCACTTGTCAGAATTTTTAAAAGTGTTGTTTTTCCGCAACCGTTTGCGCCGAGCATAAATACTCTGTCCTGCCTTTGAATTTCAAAGCTGACATTTTCAAAAAGTTTTTTGCTTCCGAAGCTTTTTGAAAGCGCGGTTGCTTTTAACACATCATTTCCGCTTACGGCTTTAATATTGAAATTGAAACGAAGAACATCATTTTCCCTGTCAGGAACAACTAATTCTTCTTTCATTTTTTCAAGCTTCTTTTCCCAATTTTCTGCGGCCTTTATGCTTTTCTCACGGTTGAACTGTCTTTGCTGTGCAATTATTCCCTCAACGCGTTTTATATCTTCCACCGCAGTTTCGTAATGATGCTGTTCAATTGCGCGTTGTTCTTCTCTGCTCTTTATATATTTTGAATATGAACCGTTCCAGAGTTTGACTTTTTTCTGATTTATTTCAAGCGTTTTATCAGTTACTTTATCAAGAAAATATCTGTCATGGGAAATTATTAAAACAGCACCGTTGAAATCTTTGAGATATGCTTCAAGCCATTCAACACTTGATATATCAAGATGATTTGTCGGCTCGTCAAGTAACAATAAATTTGCATTTGACAAAAGGAGTTTTGCAAGGCTTAATTTTGACCTCTGACCGCCGCTTAATTTCTGACAGGAAAGCGAAAAATCATTTTCCGAAAAACCAAGTCCTATAAGCGTTGAACGAACTCTGCTTTTATAAGTCAGTCCGCCGTTTGCCTGAAAATATTCCTGTAATGATTGTTGCTTTGCAATCAGCTCATCACTTGAATCTGTCATGAGTTTTTCGGTAACTACTTCAAGCTCTGCTTCGATATCCATAAGCTCTCTGAAGATTTCACAGGTTTCATCATAAAGACTTTTCTGTGAACCGTGACAGGCGTGTTGTTCCATATAACCGAGTACGGTGTCCTTTGATTTTATAACTGCTCCGTCTGTCGGTTCAATCTCACCTTTAATCAGTTTGAATAATGTAGTTTTTCCGGCACCGTTTATGCCTACGATTCCCACTCTTTCAGATTTCTCAATAAAGAAATCCGCACTTTCAAAAAGTACGGTTTCTGCAAATTCCATCTTTAGTTTCTGAACTGTAAGTAGTGCCATTTTATACTCTCGTTTCTATAACGGTAAGATTACCTTTTATTTTAAATTCACCAAAAGATGCAGGAATGAAAATACTGTCACCTTTTTTAATTTCTGTGATTGTGTTATTTGTTTCAATTGTTCCGTATTCCTCGGTGCATACGATTGATACAAAAGATTTTTCATCTGCAACACTTTTATATTCGCCCTGAATTTCTATCATTTCACTTTCAAAATATTTACAGGAAACTTTTCCGCCTACAGATGTTTTTTCACACTTCTCAAGTCTTGTGACATCTATCGCTTTCTGAATATGAAGTTCTCTTTTATTTCCGTTGTCATCGGTGCGTCCGTAATCATAAACTCTGTAAGTTACATTTGAACTCTGCTGAACTTCTCCGATAACTATTCCTTTGCAGATTGCGTGAAGTGTTCCCGCTTCAATCAGAAAACAATCGCCTTTTTTTACCTTCACTCTGTTTGCAAAGCTTTCAAGATTTTCTTCTTCAATTGCTTTGATAAATTCTTCTTTTGAAAGAGTTTTATTGAAACCGAAAATTATTTCCGCATCATCGTCGCAATCAAGAATAAACCACGCTTCAGTTTTTCCGTTGTCGCCTTCATATTTTTTTGCGTAATCATCATCAGGGTGAACCTGAATTGAAAGGTCTTTTTTTGCATCAATAAATTTAAACATAATCGGAAGATTTCCGTCGGAATTTTCACCGAGAAAATTTTTATTTTCCGATAAAATTTCTGACAGAGTTTTACCTGAAAATTTTCCGTTTTTAATTACACTTTCACCGTCAGGATGAACGGATAAAATCCAGGCTTCCGCAAGGCGTGACGATGCAGATGAAATATTATATTCGGTTTTTAATTTCTCTCCGCCCCAGATATAATCTTTTGTCGGAGGAATAAGCTTCATCGGATACATAAAAACCACCGTTAATCCTTCTTCGGCTTTTTCACCTCAAACCAGAACTGAACACCGCCGTAAACATTTTCAACACCGTAATCATTTCCGAGTGCATTCATAATTGTTTCAACAATTGAAAGACCTATTCCGAAACGGCCTTCACTTCTCTGATGGCTTCTGTCTGCACGGTAAAAGCTGTCCCAGATATTTTTCTTGTCTTCTTCGGGAATATGGTCACCTGTATTGAAAACATTTATCCTGTAAGTATTTGTTTTTTCTTCACAGCTGATAACAATTTTTCTATACATATTTGTGTGTGAAATTGCATTGTT
>JAFRZS010000004.1 GCA_017442445.1 Clostridia bacterium | reverse complement strand
CAAAGCAAATGCTTTGAGACGGGTATAAGCTCTATACTCGCGGTACCACTCAAATTGCAGTAAAACTGCCACTCATTCGGAATCCGACAATTCCTATGCACTGACGTAGCATTCACGTATTGCCCTATTGTTCCGAAAGCGGATGTTCAGGCAATCAGCTCAGAAGTGAGAGGACAAGGATATATAGCTTATCGGTTCACACCAAACACCGACTCTCTGAAAGCTTTTCCCCAAGACCATTCTTCGTCACAGCCTTTGATTAACTTTTCTTCATTATAGCATCACTTTTTTTCTCTGTCAACAAAAATCAGAAATTATTTTGCTTTAAAACTTTTCTTTATAAAAACCACGAACAGATATATCACCAAGGCTATTCCCATACAGATATACGCCATATAATCTGTTCTGTAATAGTATTTTACATCAACATCAAATTCGCTGACTTCTATTGAATACATTCCTTTGAAAGGATTTTTGTTCTGAATTACAACATCCTCAAAAACGCGTATCTCTTCTGATGACGAATCTGTGAAAATAATATCTGCACTCTTTGTTTCGTTACTTTTGAAAACATCGGTTTTATCCGCAGGAATAGTCCAATAGAAAGCAACGAACAACTTATCAATTTTTTCTTCACAGGTTATATTGCCTGTTTTTACAATCATTTTATCCGCTGTTGTAATCAGCTCATCATCTGTAACTCCGACAGACACTGTTGTTTTGTCTATCGGTGCGGGTGCCAAAGCGTGTCCGATAAAGAAAAATACAATTCCGATAATTAACTCCATTAAAACAGCAAAAGCAATGATTTTAAAAATTGAAGCTCTTTTCATAAAAATTCTCCTTAAAATTCTATTGCCACAACCTTATAATATCACAATCGACTTGTTTTTTCAATACTGTCTGAATTTATGAATAGAAATTTATATTTAGCAAATAATAGTAAAAAACGATTGGTGGGATTTGTATAAATTCTGTATGGTATGAAAACTCGGTTATGCCTGAATTTGAAGCTTTTTCAGGCTACAAAAAAACAAAGGTGCTTATAATCGGCGGCGGTCTTGCAGGGATAATGTGTGCTTATTACTTGAAACAGGCAGGAATTGATTATATTCTCTGCGAACAAAACCATATAGCAGACGGTGTTACAAAAAATACTACCGCAAAAATCACCTCACAGCATTCACTTATTTATCAGACACTACCGCAAAACAAACGCAGACTTTATTTTGAAGCTAATGAAAATGCGGTAAAAGAGTACAAAAAACTTTGTAAAAATATTGACTGTGATTTTGAGGAAAAGCCGTCTTTTGTATATTCTCTCACAGGTCGCAGAAAAATTGAAGCTGAGATAAAGGCACTTCTGCAGATAGGCTACAACGCGGAATTTACAAACAATATCCCCTTGCCAATAAGGATTGACGGTGCGGTTATTTTTAAAAATCAGGCGCAATTTAATCCTTTGAAATTTATTTCTGCTATTTCAGAAAATCTCAATATATACGAAAATACAAAAATCAACGAAATCAGAGGCAGTATTGCTCTTTGCGATAACGGAAGAATTGAAGCTGAAAAAATTATTGTTGCAACTCATTTTCCGTTTATAAATAAACACGGCTCTTATTTTCTCAAAATGTATCAGCATCGCTCTTATGTAATTGCCTTGAAAAATGCAGATAACATTGACGGAATGTATGTTGATGAAAACGATACAGGTTTTTCTTTCCGTAACTACAAAGACTATCTGCTGATAGGCGGAGGAAGTCACCGCACAGGTAAAAACGGAGGCAATTGGAAGGTGCTTGAAGACTTTGCAAAAAAGCACTACCCGAAAGCTACGATTGAATACCGCTTTGCGACTCAGGACTGCATGACACTTGATTCTGTCCCCTACATCGGACAATATTCAAAAAACACTCCCGATTTTTTTGTTGCAACAGGGTTTAATAAATGGGGCATGACAACCTCAATGGTTGCGGCAAAAATACTTTCTGACCTCGTCACAGGGAATGAGAATAAATACGCTTCTCTTTTCAATCCGTCAAGAAGCATTCTTCACCCTCAGCTTTTTGCAAATACTTTTCATTCCGTATGCAATCTCATCACTCCTACCTCACCGAGATGTCCTCACATGGGATGCGCTTTAAAATGGAATAAAACCGAGCATTCCTGGGACTGTCCCTGCCACGGCTCAAGATTTTCAGACAGCGGTGAGCTTCTTGACAATCCCGCAACAGATGATTTATAAGAAAAAATATTGAATTTTGATTTTTTTTGTGATATAATTCGGGGTATAAATTTTATGCAAACGGTGTTTGCAAAGGAGTGTTATTCATGGCAATCAGAATCGGTATTTACGGTTACGGTAATTTAGGTCGCGGTGTTGAAGCTGCTATCCGTCAGAACGACGATATGGAGCTTGTTGCAGTTTTTACCCGCCGTGATCCTTCAACAGTTAAAATAAACACAGAGGGTGTAAAGGTTTATCACTGTGATAAAGCACTTGAACTCACAGACGATATTGATGTTATGATTCTCTGCGGCGGCAGTGCTACGGATCTTCCCGTACAGACTCCCGAACTCGCAAAATACTTCAATGTTGTTGACAGCTTTGATACACACGCAAAAATTCCTGAGCATTTTGCAAATGTTGATAAAAATGCAAAAGCTTCAGAAAAAACTGCAATCATTTCTGTCGGCTGGGATCCCGGAATGTTCTCGCTCAACAGATTGTACGCTCAGGCTATTTTACCTCAGGGTGCTGACTATACCTTCTGGGGCAAGGGTGTAAGCCAGGGACATTCTGATGCTATCAGACGCATTGACGGTGTTGCAAACGCAAAACAATATACTGTTCCTGTTGAAGCGGCTGTTGAGGCTGTCAGAAGCGGTTCACAGCCTGAACTCACAACCAGACAGAAGCACACAAGAGAATGCTTCGTTGTTGCAAAAGAAGGCGCAGACCTCCAAAGAATTGAAAACGAAATCAAGACAATGCCCAACTACTTTGCAGATTACGATACAACAGTATATTTCATTTCTCAGGAAGAATTTGACAGAGATCATTCTGAAATTCCCCACGGCGGTATGGTTATCAGAAGCGGTATAACAGGTTTCAACGGTGAACACAAGCATGTAATTGAGTATAAGCTGACACTTGAATCAAATCCTGAATTTACAGGAAGTGTACTAGTAGCTTTTTCAAGGGCAGTTTATCGCATGGCTAGTAGTAAGAATTTTGGATGTAAAACGGTATTTGATATTTCTCCAATCGATTTAGCAATAAAATCACGAGAAGAAATAATTAGCCAGATGTTATAAAAAAAGTCATAGAAATATGACTTTTTTTTACTTGTAATATTATGTGAAGTGTGATAATATAATGGCAGAAAATTTGAGAAATCAATATGAGTAACTGTGTTGTTATGCTAAGTAAACTAGCCAATAATTTTGGGAGGAGATATAAATGGACAAGCAAGTGATTTTAGCAGATAAGAATATCGAAATTAGTGAACTAGCTGATAGAACAAAGGAAGTTGTTAAGAGCGGAGAAACTGTAGTAAGGTGTCAAAAATCAAGTGTTGCTGATTGGTTAAGTAAACATAGTGATTGGTTAGCTCAAAGAGAACGGGCACGTGAAGAGGAATACCAAAGAACTAAAAAAGCTATAAAAGATATTAGTATTGGTGGGCCTCTAGATAAGACAAAATAACTAATAAATAAGTGCATACAAGTTTAACTCTATTTGGTGAAGCCCTAAAAATGTAGGGCTTCATTTTATTGTGTAAATAGTGTCAAATTTCAAATAATAAAAAATTAACTTAGGTTATTT
>JAFRZS010000038.1 GCA_017442445.1 Clostridia bacterium | reverse complement strand
GTTTTAGCCGAGGGCTCTTTTGGGTTTTGGTATATTTATATAGGATATCAATAGAGTGTGCCGTATGTCTGACAAGCTCTGTAGTCTGCGCCTTCAGCATCTTTTGTGCCGAATGCTGACCATGAGTGCGGTCTGTAAAGCTTATCTTCGGGAACATTGTGAAGAGATACAGGAATACGGAACATACTTGCAAGAGTGATGAGATCCTGACCGATGTGACCGTATGTCAATGCGCCGTGGTTTGCGCCCCAGTTAGCCATTACTGAATATACATCCTTGAATGCGCCTTCTCCTGTGAGGTTGGGAACGAACCATGTTGTCGGCCATGTCGGGTCTGTACGCTGTTCAAGCTTGTTGTGGATTTCATCGGGAAGTGTTACTGTGTAACCTTCTGCGATCTGGAGTGTCGGGCCAACGCCGTCAATCATATTGATTCTTATCATTGTGATGGGCATTTCAGCCAATGTCTTGAAGTGTGAGGAATATCCGCCGCCTCTGAAGTACTGAAGGTCGCCGGGGCACCAGTCAGTAGCCTTGAGCATAGCATCAATATCTTCGTCAGTAACATCCCACCATTTTTTCATTACGGGTTTGCCGTCTGCATCCTTGCAAGCTGCTGTAGCGTCAAGGCAGCAAGAACCTGAGTTGATGAGGTGGATAAAGCCGTTAGCTGATTTGCCTTCAAGGTCTTTACCTGTTACGCGCTTAACAGCTTCGGGGCTCCAGTATGTACGAACATCTGCGAACATACTTGCTGTACCTGTAAGAAGGTTACCGAATAGCATTGAAAGACCGTTGAGTCCGTCATTTTCTGTTGCGAAAATTGTGGGAGCCTTCTTGCCGTTCCAGTCAAATGTTGAGTTGAGGATTGCTTCTGTGAAGTCAGCATTCGGGAAATAGTCTGTCCACATTCTCTGTCCCTGGAATCCGCCAAGGATAGCGTTGCGTCCGAGTGCTTCTTCATGTCTGTCAATATCGTCAAGCTTCTTGTTGCCGAGAAGGATATCCTTGCAGATAAGAGTCATCTTTACGCAGAATTCCCAGTCAGCTTCCTTCTGCTCAGCTGTTTTCTTGTTAATATTCTTGTCAAAGCCTTCTTTGCAGTTTGCTTTTGCCCATGCAAGAGCCTTTTCGTATTCGTCCTTGTCATAGATTTCAAGGTCAACACGTCTCTTAACTTCTGACATATCAACCCATTCAGGTCTTAAGCCGAAAACATTCTGCATCATATTAGCTTCGCAGTAAGAACCTGCGATACCCATTGAAACTGAACCGATGCCAACATAGGATTTACCTTTGATCTGACCTACTGCAAGTGCGCAACGAGCAAATCTGAGGATTTTGTCCTGAACATCAGCGGGGATTGAATTGTCTTCAAGGTCCTGAACATCTCTGCCGTAGATTGAGAATGCAGGAAGACCTCTCTGTGCGTGAGCTGCCATAACTGCTGCAAGATAAACAGCACCGGGACGCTCTGTACCGTTGAAGCCCCAAACTGCCTTTGTTGTGAGGGGATCAAGGTCCATTGTTTCACTGCCGTAGCACCAGCAGGGTGTTACTGAAAGTGTAGCTGTAACATTCTGTGTTGAGAAAAATTCAGCACACTTTGCAGCTTCTGCGCCGCCACCGATTGTGCAGGGAGAAATTACGCACTGTGCGGGTGTTGAGTCAGCATAAAAGCAGTTAGCTTCGATAAGCTCTTTAGCTGCCTTTGCCATAGCCATTGTTTTTTCTTCGAGACCTTCACGGATACCGCCCCAACGGCCGTCAATGATAGGTCTGATACCAATTTTCGGATAAATCATTTTTACCAATCCTTTCCTTTATATAATGATATTTTTAAATTTATTCTCATAAGCTGTCTGCCAGCTATGGACATCTGTGGGAGTGTAATCAAGCACTGTTTCTGAACGCGCAATAATTTCTCTTGCTTCGTTCATATCCTTGATATCGCCCGATGCGATAAGCTGAACGATGATGTTACCGATAACGGTAGCTTCAATCGGGCCGCCCTTTACGGGAGTATCACAGGCATTTGCAGTCATCTGGCACAAGAGTGTGTCCTTTGTGCCGCCGCCGATTACATGGATTACGGGATAATCCTTTTTCGTGCAATTTTTGAGATTTTCAAAAGTGTATTTATATTTCATAGCAAGGCTTTCATAAATACAACGCATAATCTCGCCTACTGTCTGAGGTACATACTGATTTGTTTTTCTGCAGAATTCCTGAACACGCTTCGGAATATTTCCGAGCGGTGAAAATTCGGGAGCATCGGGGTCAATGAAGCATTTGAAGGGTTCAGCTTCAAGTGCCAATTTTTCTAAGTCGGCATAAGAATAATTCTGTCCTTCTCTCTGCCACTGGCGTCTGCTTTCCTGAATAAGCCACAAACCGATGATATTTTTGAGGAAGCTTACATTTCTGCCGTAGCCGCCTTCGTTTGTCATATTGAGGCTGTATGCTGTATCGTCAGTTAACGGAGTATCAAGCTCTGTGCCGAAAAGTGACCATGTGCCGCAGGAGATATATACGAAATCCTTTTCCTGAGTCGGAACTGCCGCCATAGCACTCTGAGTATCATGCTCACATACTGCGATAACCTTAGCTTCGGGTAAATCAAGCTCTTCTCTGATTTCCTTTGACAATTCACCGATGACTTCGCCCGGATTTACGATGGGTGAGAAAAGCTCTTCGGGAATATCAAATTTTTCAAGGATTTCCTTTGAGAAATCGCCTGTCTTTATGTCAAGAAGCTGTGATGTTGTTGCGATTGAATACTCTGTTACCATTTCACCTGTCAGCATATATGCAAACAAGTCAGGCATAAAGAGAAGCTTATCCGCCTGTTCAAGCATATGCGGACGCTGTTTTCTTGATGCAAGAAGCTGGAATGCAGTATTAAATTCCATGAACTGAATACCTGTCATGTCATATAACTTATCCTTGGGAATAATCTTGAAAGCTTCTTCCAAAATTCCGTCTGTACGGTGGTCACGGTAGTGAATGGGGTTTTCGATGAGATAACCCTCTTTATCAAGCAAACCGTAGTCAACACCCCATGTGTCAATACCGATGCTGTCAAATCCGCCTGCTAATTTTGCCTTTACAAGACCTTGCTTGATGTCATAAAGCTGACGGAGTGTATCCCAATAGAGTGTGCCGTTAAAATATACCGGGTCATTTGAAAAGCGGTGAACCTCATGAAGTGTGAGTTTTTCGCCGTCAAATTTACCCAATATCGCGCGTCCTGACGATGCGCCGAAGTCAAAAGCTAAAACCTGTTTCATTTAACTACACCCTTTTTAAGAATAATATTTGCATAAACTGCAGTTTCACCTGTTGCAACTACTGCATAAGCTTTTTTTGCTCTGTCATAGAATTCAAAGCGTTCAAGCTCACACATATCTGTCTTCTCGTCGTATTTTGCGAGAACTTTTTTGTAGTCTTCCCAAATCTTAGGAATGGGGTCGCCGTTTGTTGTAGCCATCAGAGATGCGGGAAGGTCAACATATGTATCAAGAGGCATCAATGCTAAAATTGCATCAAGAACATCTGTCACTCCGTGTCCGTCAAGTCTTACCAATCTCTGTGCGCATGAAGCTGCGGGAAAATTTCCGTCGCCGATGACGATTTCATCGCCGTGTCCCATTTCCATAAGAATTTTTAAAAGCTCGGGTGAAATAATCGGTGAAATTCCTTTAAGCATAATTTTTCTCCTTTACCTTTTGATTATCGGGATAAGTATCATCACCAAAGACCATACAAGCATAAATGCTATAAGCTGTACGGGACCGAAAAGCGATGATAAAAATACAAATAAAAGTGAAAGTATCAGACCCAATACTATACTTGCAAGTTGTATAGTCATCATGATGTTTGATGTCAGGGTCAGATTATTTGCACTTGCAACTGAACGAAGGAAGGACTTTGACTGTCCGTTATGTACGATACCTGCAAGAGCAGTTTTCTTAACAGTGTTTCTGTACTCTTTAAATGTGTTTCCTGCAAGAGAATTAAGAATTTTGATTGAATTTGCAGAAAGTCCGAATTCTTCTGCAAGCATATTTTCAGTTATATTTGAATCGTTTGTGCGGACTAAAATTGATATTCCGTTTGAGTCAAGAATATGTAAAGGTCTTTCAAGACTCTTATCAGCTTTGTAGCTGACAACAAACATAGCCGCCAATTTTCCTTCAACCGCTAAATACATAACCTTTCTTGAATCGTGAGTGTATTTCAGCTCGGAATTTTCGTGCGGGACATCTATGTTGTGATTTATGAGCATATCTCTGTTGCCCAAAAATACTCTCTGATTGTTAATCCATGCGGAAAGCCCTAATTTATCCTCGTAGTTCAGATCCTGAACCTCGGGTAAAAGCTCATGTTTATCCATGATAACTCTCTTGAATACCTTTGCAAGAGGGCCGTCTGCTTCGATCATCATAGCAGCCGCAAATAAAATAACATCGTCTAAACGCATATTGTCAAAATGCTTCATTCCGTGAAGATTGCATTCATTTCTGAGGAAAAGCGATGCACTGTCAATGATAACAGAGTTTGCCTTGCCGCATTCAAGTGCTGCGGAATAACCTGAAATCATTGAGCCTTCTTTGTTGAGCTTCTTGTTTGCAATATAAAGCGATGCATTGAGTGCAAGATATGAGCCTATCGGGAGTGATACGCAAAGCGAACAGCAGAAGGCTTCGAAAAATCTCAGGAATGATAATGATACAAGACCTGAAATCAAGCCGATAACTGCACTCACGATAATTGCAACGGGAATGATTTTTTCGGAATACTTATCCGAAAGATTTTTGTCAAACGATAATTCAAGGAATTTTGATGCAAACTTCGTTCTTGCTGAATAACGGATATCCGGATTGCCTAAAAGCAAACCTCTGCCAAGGCTGTCTGCAAATTTTTTGTCCTCAAGAGTTCTGATTGTGTATGTTCTGCCTTTAAGGTCAACATTCATAAAATTGAAATTTCTTATGATAGTTGAAAGCTTGAAATGAACACCGATGCTGTCAAGCAATAAGCCGAAAACAACAACTGCGGAATAAATTCCGAGATTTGCTGTTGCATCTGAGAAAAATGCAACAAAGGTTTCAATTATTGTAAGAATACCTGCCAATGTCAGTAGAATCTGTGAATTGAATGTTTTTCTCTTTATCGCATTTATTCCGAGTGTGATGCAGTCTTTTCTGATAAAGAACGCCGCACCCAGCAGAATGATATTCATTATCAGGCAGAATATTCCGAAGCCGCCGCCGAAACCTCCTGAAGAAGATGCAGGAATGGCGGTTACAAGTAATAAAAGAACTGTGAGAGCAGCAAGGATAATCATATCCTTTTTATTCTTTTTGACTCTGCCTGTCAGGTCTTTTAAAATATGAATTTTGCCTTCATTTGTTACATAGGCATCATTTGTGTCGGGTTCGGGAAGATAAACCTCTTCCTTTTCTATTCTGAAAAATTCTCTTAATTTTTCTGTCAAAGTCTTTTTGTCTTCAACTGTTTCAAACTGTGGTTTTTCTTCCTCTTCCTTTTTTGGCATAAGGTGTTCTGCTTCCTTATATACCACAGGCTCGTGAATCATTTCCTCTTCTTCGGGGATTTTTTCCGCATCATCGGGATCTTCGTCCGAATAGAGTGTAAACTTGCTGAGTTTTTCAGCCTTTTTGCGTTTGAGTTCGGTTTCAACCGTTGACTCTGCAATTCTTATCGGCTCTTCGTCCGTATCTGTTTCAAAGCCGACAATTTTAATCTGACCGGCAATTGAGTCTTCCTCGTTTGCCAATTTTTCTTCGGGGAGTAATTTATGATACTCTCTTGTTGCAGAGATAAATTCATGTGCCGGAATAAGTGTCGGCAACGGCTCTAATCCGTCATCGGCAAGATTTTCGCCGTCTTCGTTTGAACGGATTACAAGACCCGGTTTTTCATAAACCATGCCTTCTCTTTTTTCTTCCGTTTCATCGGCACTTTTCGTTATCGGTGAATTTTTACCGTAAGAAAGAATACCTGTGTCCGCCATATTTTCTATGTTGAGGTGAGGTGTACCAAGTATTCTTGTTTTTGATGTGTCCTCAGCTGCAACCTCTTCTTTTTCTTCTTCAGCTTCCGTTTCAATTACTTTTATATCATTATCCTCTTCAGGATATAATTCTTCCTGAATTGATATTTCTTCGACTTTCTCTGCCTTCGGCTGTTCGGGAACGAACACAACATCTTCCTGAGGTTCAGGATTGCGATATGCTTCAACATCTTTTAAGAGAGAATCAATATCGTCCATTGACCATGAGCTTTCAGGTAAAAGCTCTGCTGTATCTGTTCCTTTATATACCGCATTACCGGCTTCGCGGTAGAATTTCGCTTCATCTAAAATATCATCAATTGTAAAATTATCCTTTTTTCTTTCACTCAAGCGAATTCACCCACCTTTCAATTATTTTAAACGCTGTCTTAAAATCTCATACATCACAACACCCGCCGCAACTGATGCATTGAGTGAGTTGATATTTCCTTTCATCGGAAGTGAAACGATAACATCGCATTTTTCTTTTACAAGCCGTCCGAGACCGTTACCCTCAGATCCGATGACCAAAGCAACGGCACCGCTGAAATCTGTCTGAGTCCAGGATTGTCCGTCCATATCAAGACCGTAAACCCAGAAGCCTTTTTCTTTGAGGCTGTCAATAGTTGACGGCAGATTTGAAACTCGGGCAACAGGCATATATTCAAGTGCTCCTGCAGAGGACTTCGCAACTCCGAAGCTCAATGATGCACTTCGTCTTTTGGGGATTATAATACCGTGTGCTCCGACAGCCTCTGCCGTACGGATTATTGCACCGAGATTATGAGGATCTTCAATCTCATCGCAGATTATTACAAAAGGTGCTTCGCCTTTTTCTTCCGCATTTCTGAGAATGTCCTCAACTGTTGAATATTCATGTGCCGATACAAATGCGGCAACACCCTGGTGATTGGAATGACCGCAGAGATAATCAAGCTTTTTCTGGTCAACATCCTTAACCACTATTCCCTTTTCCTTGCACTGAGCAACCAGCTTTAAAACTGAGCCGCCCGTACCTCTGACCACCATAAGAGTGTCAATAGGTCTTCCGCTTTTCAATGCCTCTGCACAGGCATTTCGTCCGATTATAAGTTCGTTTGTGTTTTTGTTATCCATTATCAATCTCTCATCTGTTCATATACTTAGGGTAATTATATCACATTCAAACCAAAATGCATAGAAAAAATAAAAAAATTTTAAGAATTTTTTTGTTTTCTGCCAAAATACCTCTATCCCGACTCTGATTTTCAAAAAAATTCAATAATCAGCAACGGTAAATGACAGAAAAAACAATCTGAACACATTAAAATAAGTGCAGAGTGCAAAACGCAAAGTGCAAAACGATGGCTTTGCAGTGATATACGGATAAGCCGATGTGATATTCGTCTTGCGACGAGTGATATTTAGCCTTCGGCTAAGTGATATATTTGCTTCGCAAATGTTATAGGTAAGAAAAACCTTTTCGTAGGGGAAGCGTTTCGCTTCCCGCACCCGATTATATTGCTTTATTTAACACTCAAACCGTAGGGGCAAATATCGTCCCCCGGATTTCACTTCTGAATTGTTTGAAATCTACCCTTATTATTTTGATATCATGATATCAAAACGCAATTAAAAGACAAGATACGGTATTGCAAAAGTACAAAACGCAAAACGCAAAGTGCTAAACGATGGCTTTGCAGTGATATACGGCTAAGCCGATGTGATTTTCGTCTTGCGACGAGTGATATTTAGCCTTCGGCTAAGTGATATATTTGCTTCGCAAATGTTATAGGTAAGTAAAAAACTTTTCGTAGGAGAAGCGTTTCGCTTCCCGCACCCGATTACAGTAGCTTTAATAAACACCGCAAACCGTAGGAGCGGATATCGTCCGCCGATTTTCGCACCTGAATTGTTTGAAATCTACCCTTATTATTTTGATATCATGATATCATGATATCAAAATTCAATTGAAAAAAGCGTTTCGCTTCCCGCATAAAAGCAAGAAAATTCAGAATCGGAACCGTTCTTCTACGAAGTTAAAATAATTTCAATCAAGGAGTTAATTATGCAACGAATAAAATTAAGAAAAGTTCAATTAAAAAAATTGCCGACGTCGGTGAAATCCGTTTTATATCAACTGCTTTGTTTTTCGGGCGGTTTTTTAGGCGCGTATTTCGGAAGCTTTTCGGGAATTTCGCCCTTCCCCATAGCCTTCGCCTGTGCGGTAACGGAAACTTATACTATTGCGGTATCCTGCGGTGCGGCTGTCGGCTACATACTTTCAACATACATTGTATCATCGTTGAGATATGTTGCGATTTTAGCGGCTGTGATAATTATAAAAAGGACAATCTTTTCAATAGATTTTATAGTAAACTCAAAAATCACTTCTCCGCTTATTGCTTTTTTCTCCACACTCGCAACAGGAATTGTGATACTCTCTGCACAGGAATTTTCAATTGACGGACTCCTCACCTTTTCGGGCGAAGCAATTTTTGCGGCGGGGTGTACATATTTTTTAGAAACAGCCTTCAGAATAAAAACTTTACCAAAGGGAATTTCTTCACTTAATTCTACGGAGATTTTTTCACTTGTCATAAGTATATGTATTCTTTTTCTGAGCCTTTCATCTATTACCGTCAGGGGAATTTCTTTTATCAGAATTCTGTCGGTTTTTGTGATACTTATGTCGGCAAGATACAGTAAGGAAAGCGGAGGAAGTATCGTCGGAATTTGTCTGGGTACGGCGATGAGTGCAAGTATCGGTGACGGATTTGTTGCGGCATCGTGGGGACTCGG
>JAFRZS010000037.1 GCA_017442445.1 Clostridia bacterium | reverse complement strand
GTTAGCATTTTCTCTGAAATCTTTTAAAAGCCGTGCATCAAGCTGTTCATAAGTCAATGCGGGTTTGAGGTCAATATATATTTCATATTTACCTCTCTGCATATTTTTCATATGTGCTGATGCAGATAATACCATTGGTCCCGAAATTCCGAAATGAGTGAAAATCATTTCGCCTCTTTCTTCATACACGGTTTTGAAGTTATCGGAATTTACTACTCGTAATTCGACATTCTTTAAAGATAAACCCTGTAAGGCTGAGCAAAAACCCTCATGAACTTCAACAGGAACGAGTGAAGGTGATAAATCGGTAACAGTATGACCAACAGATTTTGCAAGGGAATAACCGTCACCTGTTGAGCCTGTAAGCGGATATGACATACCGCCTGTTGCGACAACAACCGCATCGGCTGAATATTCGTTTCCTTCTTCGGTTTTTACACCTGTGATCTGAGAATCAGACACCAACAATTCGGTTACTCTGCCTTTTATAACATTTGCTCCGCTTTTCAAAGCGTATCGTCTGAGTGCATCAACTATGTCACTTGCTTTATCAGATTCAGGAAAAACTCTGTTGCCGCGTTCAATTTTCAAAGTAACACCGTTTTCCTCAAAAAAATCCATAGTATCGTAAGGATTGAAATTTGTGAACGCGCTATATAAAAATCTTCCGTTATTCGGAACATTTTCAATTATCTCGTTTATGAGTCCTGTTGCATTAGTTACATTACATCTGCCCTTACCGGTTATCATAACCTTTCGGGCGACTTTATCGTTTCTTTCTATAACAGTAACATCAAGACCTCTTTCAGCCGCTGTACCTGCCGCCATAAGACCTGCCGCACCGCCGCCGACTATTATTACTTTAGTCATCAGTTGCTATATCCTCAACTTTCTCGTAAACTTGGTATTCGTCCCATATATTTTCAAGGGTATTAAAATTATTATAAACCGCTTCTTTTCTGCCTAAAGATACTGCAACGATGAGTGCATTGATAAGACTCAGCGGAGCTACAAGCGAATCAACAAAAGATGCCATATCACTGCGTGCGACAAGCACATGCTTCGCAAAGTGCGCAATCGGAGAATCAAAGCTATCTGTAATTGACACAATTGTGGCTTTTCTGTCGGAGATAAATTTCAGAGCATTTATAATCTGCTTAGAATAACGAGGGAAGCTTATAGCGATACAGATATCGTCTTCACTTATTCTGAAAATCTGTTCAAACATTTCACTCGGACTTGATGTATCAAGTAAGACAACATCATCAAATACAAGATTAAAATAAAAAGCAAGGAAACTTGCAAGTGAAGCTGATGAACGCAATCCTAAAATATATATTCTTTTAGCTTTATTTATATCGTTGACACAAGCTTTGAAATCGTCATTCGAGAGCTTTTCAAGAGTTTCTCTTATCATTTCAATATCACTTGAGAGAACCTTCTGTAAAACATCGTCCTCACCTATTCGGACACTTGTGACTTCCATTCTCTGAACGCTTGTGAGCTTGTTCCTGATGAGTTCTTGTAACTCTTTCTGTAATTCGGGATAGCCGTCAAAACCGAGACCTGTCGCAAAACGGACAACGGTGGATTCACTTATGCCGACATTCTCGCCGAGCTTTGCCGCTGTCATAAAAGC
>JAFRZS010000036.1 GCA_017442445.1 Clostridia bacterium | reverse complement strand
TCTGCATTTTAAAAAACGCGTTGTGAATTTCACAACGCGTTTTGATTATTTGTGTTTTTCTTTTTTGTCTTTTGATTTTTTCTCGTCTTTATCTTTTGACTTTTTATCGTCATCGTCATCATCTTCGTCATCGTCTTCTTCATCGGGAAGCTCAAGGATTTCAACCTTGACCTTGCCTATACGCCTGTCTTCAACATTTAAGACAGTGAAGCGGATATTTTTATATTCTGCGACTGTTTCCTGTCCTTCTTCGGGAAGGAAGCCGAGAATACTGATGATAAATCCTGCGAGTGTATCGTATTCGCCTTCGGGAAGCTCAACATTTATAAGGTCAACAACTTCGTCAAGATCGGTAGTGCCGTCAACGGTGAAGGTTGTTTCGTCGATCTGAGAAATTTCTTCATCCTCGTTATCAAATTCGTCCTGAATATTACCGACGATTGACTCAAGGATATCTTCCATCGTAACAATACCTGCAGTTCCGCCGTATTCATCAACGACAATAGCCATCTGAACCTTATTTTCTGTGAGTTCTTTGAACAAATCATCACAGGGCTTTGTATCTGGAACATAATAAGCCTTACGGATAATATCGCGTAATGAAACATCCTGAGGCAAGTTGGTGCCTATATATTTAAGTAAATCTTTTATATATGCTATACCGATAATATCGTCCTGGTCTTCCTCATAAATCGGGATACGGGAATAGCCGTATTCCATGGAAAGCTTAACAACTTCTTCTAAATCTGATTCAACATCAACTGCAACCATATCGGTACGGTGAGTCATAATTTCAGCTACTGCGATATCGTCAAATTCAAAAATGTTGTTGATCATTTCCTTCTGAGTGTCCTCAAAAACACCTTTTTCACCGCCGACATCAACCATCATACGAATTTCTTCCTCGGTGACGGATTCCTCGTCAGCATTCGGGTCGAAGCCTAAAAGTCTGACAACACCGTTTGTAGAAAGTGAAAGTATTTTGATGAACGGACTGAGAATCTTTGAAATGAAAACCAGAATACCTGATACTGCAAAAGAGATTTTTTCAGGTGCCTGCATCGCAATTTTCTTGGGAACAAGCTCACCGAGAACAAGTGAGAAATAGGACATCAGGACGGTGATGATGAAAACTGAAAAACCGCCTATGAAGCCTTCTCCGAGTTTCTCTGCATAAGGTATTCTCATAAGTACAGGTGTCAGCTTTTCTGCGAAAACCGTTGAAGCGGAAGCAGAGGTCAAAAATCCTGCAAGAGTAACACCGATCTGAATTGTGGAGAGAAACTTACTTGAATTTTCTGTAAGCTTTAAAATGCGCTTGGCTTTTTTGTGCCCTTCTTCAGCCATGCGCTCGATTTTTGCATCATTGAGGGAGATAATTGCAATCTCCGACATAGCAAAAAACGCATTCAATAATACAAGAACAAATAACAGCAAAAGCTGCCAAACAATGCTTAAAGCGGGCCCGGGGTCTTCTGACATAAAAGGTTTACTCCTCTCAAAAATAAAATTTCATCATGTATTATAGCAACGATTAGTATTTTTGTCAAATTTATTTAGAAAATATATGGAATGATAAGCTTTATTTACGAAATAATAATTAAAAAAGCAGAAAAGGAGAATTAAAATGATTTTCAGGAAAAAAGATAAAAGAATAAAAAACAAGCCGATTGTTGAGGAAATGGTGGAATTATGGGAAACAAGCGCCGAGCTTGAACCTAACGATGTCCTCGGAAGCTACACGGGTACACCCAATTATGATAAGAACTTTGAAGTTGATGACCTTGTTCCCGAACAGGACGCTGATGATTTATAAATTTGCTTTGTAAATTTATAAATCAAATGCAGAATAAAGGGTCTGCGACGCTATTATAATGGGTGAGGGCAACGCCCTCCCGATATTCTGCATTTTTGTTTGCCCGTTAAGGCAAATAAATCGTTCCTCCGCCTAAAACTCTATCTCCGTCATAGAAAACAGCCGACTGTCCCGGAGTGACGGAGCGTTGTTTTTCAAAAAACTTTATACGGATTTTATCATTTTCAGGTGTCAGCAAAGCTCTTGCAGGTTTTGCCTGGCATCTGATTTTCACTTCAGCTTCAAATTCTTCTTTTATTTCTTCGTTTATAAAATTCACATCGTCAACCCAGAGCGAGTCGGACATCTGACTGCCTTCTTCACCGAGAGTGACGGAATTTGTCTTGGCATCTATTTTTATAACATACATAGGTTTGCCGAAGGTCACACCAAGACCTTTTCTCTGCCCTATGGTGTAATATATTATACCCTTGTTTTTGCCGAGAATGTTACCTTCCTTGTCAACAAAATTTCCTTCGGGAATATCGTCAGTATAATTATTTCTGATAAAAGAAACATAATCGTTATCAGGGATAAAGCATACCTCCTGACTGTCCGATTTACTTGCAACAGGGAGATTATTTTCAAGTGCGATTGAACGGATTTCGTCCTTTGTATAGTCGCAAAGCGGGAATATTGTTTTAGACAGAATTTCTGAATTTAATTTATAAAGGAAATAAGTCTGGTCTTTGTTGGTCGGAGCCTTTTTAAGATAAAACTGTCCGTTATCTTCTTCAATTTTTGCATAGTGGCCCGTTGCGATGAAATCAAAACCGTTTTCATCGGCATATTTCAAAAGTGCATTGAACTTTATTTCCTTATTGCAGACAACACAGGGATTGGGAGTGCGTCCGTTTAAATATTCGTTTGCAAAATAGTCTTTTACAACGGACTCAAATTCGTTATAAAAAGGAATTGTTACAAGGTTGATTTCCAAGTGGTCTGCAATCTTTTTTGCATCGGCAATTTCCGACACCATGTTTTCACGAAGCAGTAAAATTGCACCGCAGACATCATAGCCCTGATTTTTCAAAAGCAAGGCGGCAACAGCGGAGTCAACACCGCCACTCATTCCGATAAGAACTTTTTTCATTTAATCACCCAAAAAAATAAAGGGAGACATATCTTTACGAAACGTCTCCCTAAGTTGATTTATTATAGATTATTCGTCGTCACAGCAATCGCAGTCGATGTCAAATTCAAGGAGTTCGCCACAGTTGGGGCAATCAATTGAACCGTCTTCAAGACATTCTTCGTCAATGCTGAAAACTGTCTGACAAGCAGGACATTCGATTTCGTAAAGTTCATCATCACAGCAATCGCAGTCACAGTCGTCATATTCGTCATAATCTTCGTAAACGATTTCTTCAAGATCTGCTAAATCTTCATCAACAGCGTCGAGCTGGTCGATAACACCTGCAACCTCATCATCAAGGTCAGAAACTGAAAGTGCAAGGTCATCTAATAAATCAAGAACAGCCTTGAGAATTTTTGTTTCGGGCTTTTTGTCGTCGAGGTCAATACCTTCAACGAGTCCTTTTAAATAAGCAGCTTTTTCTGTAAGATTCATAGTTAAATCTCTCCTTTAATTATGCACGGCTCATGTATTCGCCTGTACGAGTATCAACGTTGATCATTTCGCCTTCTTCAATGAAGAGGGGAACTTTGATTTCCGCACCTGTTTCAAGAGTAGC
>JAFRZS010000035.1 GCA_017442445.1 Clostridia bacterium | reverse complement strand
TTGTCCGTGTTCATTGGGACTTGCTACTCCTACAGCAATAATTGCAGCTACAGGCAACGGCGCATCAAAAGGTATTTTAATCAAAAGCGGTGAAGCGCTTGAGTTGTTGCATAAGGCTGATATTGTTTTATTCGATAAAACAGGTACAATAACTAAAGGCTGTCCTGTTGTTACTGAAATTATCACAACAGACTTTGATGAAAGGGAATTGATATCTTTTTCATTGTCTGCGGAAAAAATGAGTGAACACCCATTAGCTGAAGCTATAGTTGGTTATGCAGAAAAAATAAATGCAGAGAAATTTGAATGTTCTGAGTTTAAAGCGGTTGTCGGCAACGGAATTGAAGCTACTGTCAACGGAAAGAACCTTTTAATCGGCAATAAAAATCTAATGTATGGTAATGATATCGATATTTCTGTATTAGAAGAAAAGTATCTTGATTTATCAGAAAACGGTAATACCTGTGTCTTTGTTTCGGTAGATAAAAGACTTGTAGGAATAATTGCAATCGCTGACACAATCAAAGAAAACGCAAAAGATGTAATTTCATATTTTAAAAAGAAATCAATCAACACAATAATGTTAACAGGTGATAACGAAAAAGTTGCAAAGTCAATTGCAAGTGCAGTTGGAGTCGAGTATGTGTATTAGGATTTATTACCGCATCAGAAAGTTGAGGTAATAAAAAAACTTAAAGCTGAAAAAAAGACCGTCGCCATGGTAGGCGACGGCATAAACGATGCACCTTCGCTGACTCTTGCAGATATCGGAATTCCAGTTAAGCAAGGCTCAGATGTTACAATTGAATCAGCTGATATTGTTTTGATGAATGACGATATTTCCACGCTTTGCAAAGCTTTTGACTTAAGCAAAAAGACAATCAGAATAATAAAACAAAACTTATTCTGGGCATTTATCTACAACTCGATCGGAATACCGATTGCTGCAGGAGTACTGTATGCTTTCGGCGGAGTTTTGTTAAGCCCCATGATAGGCGCAGCCGCAATGTCATTATCATCAGTTTGTGTTGTCCTTAATTCTTTAAGACTCAGATCTTGAATTTTTCCTGCATTTCTAATGCACGACCGCAAGTAAGCTTACCTTCGGGGCATTTACCTGTTGTATAACAGCTCGGACCGAAATGTCTGAATACAGCAGGGGAGATTTCGCGAAGCTTAGAAAGCATTTCGTTTGCGTAGATTTGAATTTCCCACTGTGCTCTTGTGCAGGTTCTTAATTTAAAGAATAAAAGTAATTCTCTTGCGTTCATAGTTAAAACAAGGTCAAGTGTGTTACCCGCAAGAAGTAAATATACTGCATCTTCCTCGCTGATATTTGAAGACAGGAACTTTTTATAAAGTGCCGCTGTTTTTTCAAATGTCAGCTTATATTTTTCAAGTAAATCGGGATTTTCTTTAATTGTATCAGGAATTATGTAGTTTTCTCTGTTTGAATATTTAAGTGAGGGAACAGACAAAGATTGTATTCTGTGTCTTGCGAAGTGAGTTATTGTAGCAAGAGAAACATTGTTGATTCTGAATGTGAAACTTGCAGCCTCAAGCGGTCTCGGTCTTGAAGAATTGATAACAGCTTCAATTGTTTTGCTCTTGATTTCTGCGTTCTCTAAAAGCTTTTCAATCTTATCAGCTGAAAGCTGTGTTTCGGTAATAAGAGCAGTTTTAGCAATTACAGTTTCAGCATCAGGTGTGTATGCCAGAAGCTCTGTATTTGTATTCTTAAATTCTGTTTCTTCAGTATCAATAAAGCTTAAATCAATTTTATCCGACAAAGAGGGAACTCTCTTTTCAAAATCAATCATAACACCCGGTGTGAGCTTTTCAACCTGTTCAGCCAACTGTTTGCCGAGATTATATATTTCTTTATATTCTGATCCTCTGCCGTGAAGCATAGCGTGTAAAACATGAAGTAATTCACGGGCATTGAGAGAACAGAAGAAATTACTTCTGAAGCAATAGGGAAGGACAAAACGAGCATCTTCTTTAGGGATACCTGCATCAACAAAATCCTGATATTCTTTAAAAAGATATTCAATATGTTCACAGAATTCTTTGTTGAGCGCTTCGTCTGAAAAGTCAGGAGAATAGTATCCGACTTCGCTGAAATCAACATATCTGCGTGATTTAACAGTAAACGAAGCAAGTCTGAATTCAATCATAAACTGTTCAACCATAACAGATACATTTTCAAACGCAAGATTATAGTATGCGTGTTCAACTGTAGAATTATGTCCTGAACGAGTAACTTTGCTTATAAGATTAGCGTTCTTTTCTTTATCCTGTGATTTTTCCCATATATCCATAGCACTTCCGGGCTGAGTTGAGATACGCCCGCTTGCAGCACAGACTTTTTCATCACTGTCTGTAAGACCTATAATAATTACTTTGGAACCACCGTTATTTTTATAATCCATATTGATCCCCTCCATAAACTCTATTTTAGCACATAATCTTAAAGTATGCAAATAAAAATTGATATCTTTTCTGACTCATTATGTATTTAAACGAAAATTTAAAATAATTGTGTTTGTAAAAAACGGTTGATATTTGAAAAAAATTGTGCATTTGTAGAAGCTGATTGAAAAATCGGCTTCTTTTCGTTTTTAATTCGGCACTTTTTACACCCGAAATTTTGTTAAAAGTTGTTGAAATTTGTTAATAATAATGTTATAATAAGTTATAAAATGAAATCATGGGTTAAAGAATGTTGAATGCATGAATCAAATTTCTATTTAGCAAGAGAG
>JAFRZS010000034.1 GCA_017442445.1 Clostridia bacterium | reverse complement strand
CCCGAACAAGTCGGAGGCTTTGATAAAGACCGCTTCAGCGATATGATGAGTAGTGCTTCGTCGTTGAGCCTGGAAGAATATCAGAAATATTCACAAGCTTCAACAGTTGATGATTTTTATTATACCCTGACATCATATTTTGACGGCTCGGAAAAGCTCTCACCGGTAAGCGATGAAACAAGCGATGAGGGTAACGAAAATTCTGAAGGATTTTCTGCACCGGGAATGCCGGGAGGCTTCGGCGGTTCAATGGGCGGCAGAATGTTTTCAACGGGAGATTTTACCGTTATAGGCTATAGCAGTGACAGTTCAATGACCGAATTTGTGAACGGCAGTGCAACTATACTTGACGGCGGCACAATGTTTGAAGAGGGAACAGAAGATTTAACCTGTGTTATTTCTGAGGAACTTTCCATCTACAACAATTTATCCGTCGGAGATACAATTGTAATTACTAATCCCTCGCTTGAGAGTGAAACATATAGTCTCAAAATTTCGGGCATATACACAAGCACAGAAACAAATGATACCGAAATGTCAATGTTCGGTCCGGGTCAGGATCCTGCAAACCGTATATATATGAGCTCGGCGGCATTACAGAAAATTCTTGACAAGTCCGATGCTGGCTCAAAGACAGTGACAGACGAAAACACAGGAAACGAAAAAGACAGTGCAGTTACGGGAACAATTTCGGCAACATATGTATTTGAAGATACCGATGCATATTACAGCTTTGAGGAGGAAGTCCGCACTCTCGGACTTGATGAATCATATGCGGTATCGTCAACAGATATTCAAGCATTCGAAAACAGCCTTGCTCCTTTGAATACACTCAGCAAAATGGCAGGTTGGTTTTTACTTGTGATATTGATTATCGGCGGTATAATTCTTGTGGTACTCAATATCTTTAATGTAAGAGAGCGCAAATATGAGGTTGGTGTTCTTACCGCCATGGGAATGAAAAAATGGAAGGTTGCAACACAGTTTATCTGTGAAATACTTGTCGTTACAATGATCGCGGTTATAATCGGCGCAGGTATCGGTGCTGTAAGCTCAGTACCTATTACAAATGCATTATTGGAGGGTCAGGTAGAAAGTCAGAACTCTCAGCAGACACAGATGGACAATAATTTCGGAAGACCCGGTAATATGGGCGGTATGTCCGAAGGTAATACACCACCCGATATGCCCGGTTTCGGCGGCGGAAAAGGTAATGCTTTTGAAAATATGTTCGGCGGTGCGGTTGAATATGTTACCGAGGTTGATTCAGCGATGAATTTAACAGTAGTCTTACAGATGTTAGGGATAGGTATTTTGCTGACTTTGATAGCCAGTGCGGCATCTGTAATGTTTATAATGAGATACGATCCGCTTAAAATACTCGCAAACAGAGATTAAGAAAGGAGAGAATAATATGTCAGTTTTATCACTTCAGAATATAAGTTTTTCATACGATAAAGTTCCTGTGCTCAAGGATATTTCTTATGACTTTGAAAAGGGGAAAATGTATTGCATAATCGGCAAATCGGGCGCAGGAAAAACAACCTTGCTCTCTTTACTTTCAGGTCTTGCAAAACCGAGCGACGGCGATATATTATACGAGGGAAAAAGCATAGCAAAAATAGATAAATATGTTTTCCGTTCAAAATATATCGGCGTTGTATTCCAAAGCTTTAATCTTATTACAAAATATACAGCGCTTGAAAATGTTGTTTTATCAATGGATGTTGCGGGATATAAAACGAAGAATAAGAATCAACGCGCAATGGAGCTGTTAAAAAGTGTCGGACTTGATGAAAGTGAGGCAAAACGCAGAGTCCTCAAATTATCAGGCGGTCAACAACAAAGAGTTGCGATAGCCCGTGCCTTGTCATATGATCCCGATGTTATTCTTGCAGATGAACCTACGGGTAATCTCGACAGAGATACACAAAAAGAGATTATGGAAATTTTCCGTTCTCTTGCTGATCAGGGGAAATGTGTAATTCTGGTCAGTCATTCGCCCGAAGTAGCGCAGATGTGCGATGAAAAATATGAACTTGTAAAGATAAATTCAAAAGCAAAGAAATAAATAAAGGGGATGTAAAAAAAGTACAGACCGCATAAAACAAGATGAATCAAGGGGTTCTTGCAAGTTGATGCTTGTAAGAACCCCTTAAACAGTTTAAGAAACACAATTATTTAATTTTTTGTTTTATGCTACAAACAAACGTCGCCACTCGACGTACCTTTGTACGCCTTCGGGTAAACAAAATCAAGTCTGAAGCCTTGATTTTGCTCCGTTTGTCCGTTCTGTATCATTTTTTCCTATCCCCTTAAAATTGATCCGTAAAAAATTCCGTTTTTCTACAGCACCTTTTAATAAGTGTTGTGTTGTTAATAAATATGTGTTACAATAATGCGGAGATTATGATGGTTGTAAAACGGAGGCAAATTTATGTTAAAAATAATATCTTCCCTTGAAAAATGTTTTGTAGATGACAGTATTTCTACAAAAGAATCACTTAAAAAAGCATCGTTGCTGAAGAATGAAGTTTTTCGTTTCGGTGCTTGTTATATCATAGCGGAATGTGTGGCTTGTAATAAGCTCGTTATGAGATTGGAGATTGAATCACCGCTTGCAGAATATATCCGCGTGTGGCAGGTAGAGCATGTACCTGTAAAAATGCCGACGGAGACTTGCCGATATGATGCTTACAACTTGCGCACAAAACCCGGCTTGTTCCCCGATTTACTTACACCTTTACGCGATGACAAGCGTATTGCTGTGTGCGAAAATCTGGAGTCGTTGTATTTTGAGCTTGATACCAAGGGTGAGGTAGCACCCGGTGAGTATAAGGTTACTATAAGATTTGTCAAGGATAATTCAGGAGAATTAGCTGAAGAAGCAACCGTTGTTTTAAATATAATAGATGCTGAACTTCCCGAAAAGGAAATGGCAGTTACTCAGTGGTTCCATTGTGATTGTTTGCAGTCATATTATGAAACTGAAAGCTTTGATGAACGCCATTGGAAGATAATTAAAAACTTTATGAAGATGGCAGTTGACCACGGCATCAATATGTTGCTTACACCGATTTTTACACCGCCTCTTGATACATATGAAGGAGGAGAGCGTCCTACTACACAGCTTGTAGATGTGGTGGTTGAAAACGGAGAATATCACTTTGGTTTTGATAAGCTTTCCCGTTGGGTCGATTTGTGTGATGAGCTCGGAGTGAAATATTTCGAAATTTCTCATTTGTTCACTCAATGGGGCGGAGACCACGCACCTAAGGTTATGGCAACTGTCGACGGAGAATATACCCGAATTTTCGGTTGGGAAACAGATGCCAGAGGAGAAGAATATGTCGGATTTTTGCGTACTTTTATTCCGCAGCTTATTGACTTTATGAAATCCAAAAACGGTGCAGATAAACGCTGTTGGTTCCATATTTCTGACGAGCCGACACTTGAAACTCTTGAACAGTACAGTGCTTCACGCAAGACGATAGAAGATTTGCTGAAAGACTATCCGATTATAGATGCACTTTCAAAATATGAATTCTATGAGCAGGGTATCACCGAAATTCCTGTTCCGTCCGTAAATCACATTGAAGCATTCCTTGAAAATAATGTGCCGAATTTGTGGTGCTACTATTGTATCGGACAATGGAATCAGGTTTCAAACCGTTTTATAGCTATGCCGGGTGCGCGTACACGCATAATCGGAACACAGTTCTATAAATACAACATTTCAGGCTTTTTGCAGTGGGGATATAATTTCTATTATAATCAAGGCTCCTACGGTGTTGTCAATCCGTATATAAACACCGATTGTGAGCGATTCGGTCCTGCTGGAGATGCTTTCTCAGTATATCCCGGAAGATTCGGTGAGCCTTTGCCTTCTATGAGATTGAAATTGTTCCACGATGCTTTACAGGACCTTGCTGCATTCAAACTGTGCGAAAGTCTGTATGACAAGGAATTTGTACTTAATCTTATAGAAGAAGAAATGCCTATCACTTTCACGAAATATCCCCGCGATATCAACTATCTTCCTCAGCTTCGTGATAAAATAAATACCGCTATTGCAAAAAAGGTTTCGGAAAGATAATTTTATTCGTAAGAAATGAGGTTTTACAATGGGCGATTGGGCAATGACAATATTTTTAGGTTTTTTACTTGTGGCAATTGTGGCAGGGCTGGTTACTTTGGCGATAATCAGCTACAAGCACGATAAAGCTAACAAAATTGATAAAGAAACTGCTGAAAAATTAATTGAAGAATCTTTAGAAGCTGAATTTGAAAACGTTCAGGTGAGAGCAACTGTTGTCGATTTATCCTGTTCAGCAGAGGTTATCGGAATCAAAAAGCCGAAAGCAGTTGAGCAATACCGTGTGGCTTTTGAAACTGAAGACGGAAAAACGTTTAAATTTGATATACCGCAGGAAATGTATGAAGGCTTTGAAAAAGGTCAAACAGGTCTTCTGACAATCGTGGATAATGAGCTATACGGTTTTGAGATTGAATAAATAAAACGATGGTGATGAAATGAATTTAAAGGGCAAAACAGTTTTGTTTTTAGGCTCATCTGTGACCTATGGTTCTGCAGCAAACGGAATATCTTTTGCGGATATTATGGCAGAGGAATGTGGTATCAACTGTGTCAAAGAGGCTGTTTCAGGTACAACTTTAGCGGATATAAATGATTTGTCTTATGTTTCAAGATTAAAGAAAGTTGATACCGAAACGAAAGTTAACCTTTTTATTTGTCAGCTTTCAACCAACGATACAAAAGAAAAATATAATATTGAACTGTCAGAGATTGAAGAAGCAATCAGATTTATTCTTAATTATGTCAAAGAAACATTTTCTTGTCCGTTAGTTTTTTATACAGGCACATATTTTGATAATGAAAAGTATAAAGAAATGATAGAGCTTTTATACTCACTGCAAAAGGAATATGATTTTTATATCCTTGACCTTTTCAATGATACTGAAATGAGGTCTGTAAGCAAAGAAGATTACGACAGATATATGTATGACCCAAGACACCCGACTTATGACGGATATAAAGAATGGTGGACACCGAAGTTTATAAAGTTTTGTGAAAATTTAAAAATATCATAATAAAGCAGGTTTTAGTATGGAATATTTCAAAAAATACACTTCCAACACAATAGCCGGAAGCGGAAATCAGAAATTATTTATAATGGACGAAAATGAAATCCGCACAGGCAGAGTGTTTTATAAGATAGCACATCCGGGCAAATATAATTACTCGTTATTGTTTTCAAACATTACTGACAGTACCTATGCAGACGGCAGTTTCAGCCACAAAAATATGATCTGTGAACCTTGGAAAATAATTGAAGCAAGGGTTGCAAAAGTTTCAAAGGACACTTCTTTTGAAAACTTCACCGATGAAAAAGTTGCCGATGAAATAAACAGTAAAATTGACGGCTTCAAAACCCTGACATTTTCAGGTAAAGTTGAAAAGGATGTTGCACCGGGTGAATTTTTTAATTCCGATGAAATTGAAATGGAATTTGAAAAAGGCGATTATCTCTGCCTTGAAATCACTTTCAGCGGTACTGTTTTATCCTGTCATATAGAATCAATTTTACCCGTATTCGTAAAGGGTGAAAACTCATGGAGATGGGACAGAGAAATACCTTTTGTCGGTATGGTAGGTTGTGACAGAAAGGTTAAGACAAGAGTCGGATTTTTGGGCGATTCCATAACACAGGGAATCGGTGTTCAGTACAATTCATACTTGCATTGGAATGCACTTCTGAGTGAAAAGCTCGGCGGTGATTATGCATACTGGAATTTAGGTATCGGATATGCAAGGGCAGAGGACATGGCAACAAACGGCGCATGGATGTATAAGGCAAGGAACAATGATATCGCATTTGTCTGCCTTGGTGCGAATGATCTTATTCAGGGTGCAAGTGCAGAAAAAATAATAACAGAGCTTGATAAAGTTCTTGATATTCT
>JAFRZS010000033.1 GCA_017442445.1 Clostridia bacterium | reverse complement strand
TTTTATTTCTTCAACTAATTCAATATCGTCATCAGGGTCGCCGGGACCGTCAGGAAGAAGAATTCCGTCAGGATTCTCTGACAGAACATCATCTGCTTTTGTGAAAGCGGGATAAACCTTGATATCACAGCCTCTGCTTATATAAGGTTCAAGTGTTGATTTTGGGAAACCGTAATCTATTACAGCAAGATTGTATTTTGATTCGCTATTTTTGATTTCGTAAATATCAGTCGTTGTTACGGCGGCAACAGCACCCTCAATTGAATACTCTGATATTTTCTTTAATAATTCATCAAGATTGTCTAAAGAGTCCGTGATAGCCCCTTTGAAATATCCCTTGTCGCGCAATACGCGTGTAAGCTTTCTTGTATCAATTCCGCAGATGCCAATAACATTTCTTGACTTCAAGTATGCGCTGAGTGTTGCTGAATCATCACCGCTGATAGCAGTAGCAGAATCAAACCATTCACGGACAATATAGCCGTTTGCCATGATTTGTTCGTCTGAGTTTTCAGGCACTCTGTTTCGTACCAAAGGATATGTCTGTGCGACAATCTGGCCGTAATATGTCGGGTCGCTGAGAAGTTCCTGATAAGATGATGAGCAGGTATTAAAAACAACCTCACCTACAACCGTACCTTCAACACCCATTGAATAGCCTTTGAAAACAGTACCGTCTGCGAGAACAAGATACGCGGTTTTAGATTTTTTGTTGTTCATAATACCATACCTCTCAAAATGTGTTTTATCAAAATTTAGGTAAATACTGTGTTATATCATCACGCATTCTGATTGCCTCAGCTCGTGCTGCTTCAGCAAAATCTTTTTCGTCATAGTTGTTTTTCTTATAAGCACACATGATAGAACGCGATGCATTGACAATTGCACCAAGACCTTTATCGTCAAAAGCACCTGCGATATCCTGTCCGCCCGCACCCTGTGCACCGTAACCGGGAACAAGGAAGAAAATTTTCGGAAATGCTGCTCTTAATTCTGTGAGCTGTTTGGGATAAGTTGCACCTACAACTGCACCGATACCTGTGTAGCCGTATTTACCCTGTAAGCTTTCGCCCCACTGACTGCACATTGTACCCATATGGTGATAAATTGTAGTGTCTTCTTCTTTTAAAAGCTTATCCTGTAATTCGCCGGAAGAAGGATTCGAAGTTTTGACAAGTACAAAAATTCCCTTGTCATATTTGTTGCAGACATCAAGTAAGGGTGCAATCGTATCTGTTCCGAGATATCCGTTTACTGTGAGAGCATCACCGTCAAACGGAGCAACCTCCTTGTCGCCTACCATAATTTTGCCGAGGTGGCCTGATGCATAAGCTTCCATTGTACTTCCGATATCATTTCTCTTACCGTCAGTGATTACATACATTCCTTTTGAATGAGCGTATTCAATTGTTTCAGCTAAAGTTTTCATACCCTGCCAACCGAGAAGCTCATAATAAGCACACTGAGGTTTGATGGCAGGAACTATATCACACAATGCATCAATAAGACCTTTGTTGAACTCAAGCATTGAAGCTGCAGCGCCTTCAAGTGTATAACTGTATTCGGCGAAATTCTTTTCCTTAATAAATTCAGGTATATATTCAAGTTTTGCATCAAGACCGGCTACTGTGGGATTTTTTGTCTTAATAATTCCTTCAATTAATCTATCAAGTGACATATTTAATTTCCTTCTTTCTTTTAATCTTTATAAACTAATCTTCCGCCACAGAATGTGTACTTTACTCTGCCCTTTAATTCTCTGTTTTTGAAAGGCGAGTTAGTTGATTTTCCATGGAATTTATTAACATCAACAGTATAAGTTTCTTCCGGGTCAAAAAGCACAAGGTCTGCAGTGTTACCGTTTTTGACAGCATTATCAATTTTTAGTATTTCAGCAGGTTTTGTGCTCATTTTCTCAATAAGCTTATAAAGTGTAATGTGTTTTTGTGCTAAATATGTAATTGAAGCTGAAAGTGATGTTTCCATACCGATACCGCCACATGGAGCTGTATGATAATCAGCTTTTTCTTCTGATGTGTGCGGTGCCTGGTCTGTTGATATTACATCAATTGTGCCGTCAGCGATTGCTGCTATGATTGCAAACCTGTCAGCTTCATCTCTTATCGGCGGATTTATTTTGAAATCAGCATCATCTTTTGCATCTTCTCTTGTGAATGCAAAATAATGAGGACAGGTTTCCGCTGTTATGTTGTTACAGATTCTTTTGGCGGCACGAATCAATTCGACCGAAAAGGCAGTGCTGACATGACATATATGTGTACGGACACCTGTTGAAACAGCAATTGCAATATCTCTTGCAGTGCCGACATCTTCAACAGCTTTAGGATATCCGAAATTTAAAAGCGACATATCTTCGCAGTGGTCAAGGATAAGTCCGTCAAATTCTTTGATTTTACACATAGCTTCCAACATTTTTGCTGATGTAACAACAGGCTTACCGTCGTCGGAAAATGCTATAGCGCCTGATTTCCTCATAGCTTCAAAATCAACAAGATCTTCTGTGCCGAGATTTTTGCTTATTGCACTTACAGGCAAAACATGCGCATCTGCATCTTTTGCTTTGTTGAGAATATAACTTACAGTTTCAGGAGTATCAGTACAAGGATTTGTATTCGGCATAGCTAATACAGTAGTTACACCACCTGCGGCTGCAGCTTTACAACCGGAAATGATATCTTCTTTGTAAGTGAATCCGGGGTCTCTGAGATGTACATGCATATCAATAAAACCCGGTGCGGCAACTAAGTTTGTTCCGTCAATTTCAGTATATTCAATATCTTCCGAGAATTCAGAAAACTTTCCGTCAATTATATATAGATCTTTATGCTCGTCAAGTTTTTGTGACGGATCAATAACACGAGCGTTTGTTATTTT
>JAFRZS010000003.1 GCA_017442445.1 Clostridia bacterium | reverse complement strand
ACGGATACGGCACTCCGCAGTGGGATCATGATGTAAAGCTTATTCTGAATATGGCATTGGACCTCGGTATGACAGTATCACTCACATCGGGTGCGGGGTGGTCAACTGCGAACATACCTGGTCTTGACCCTGACTCTCAGGAAGCTAATCAATGTATTTTTCAGACGGAAGAAACATTGGAAAAGGGTGCAAGTCGCTCGGGTAAATTGCCCACTCATGCTCAGCTTAAAGAAAAAGCAAGACTTATAGGTTGTTATGCATATAAAAAGCTCGAAGAAAATGTGTTTGATGAAAATAATATTATTGAGCTTACCGATGAAATTAAGAATGGTGAGTTATCTTTTACAGCTCCCTTTGACTGTGTTGTAAGATATTACTATCAGCAGGGCACACATCATCTTTGTCCTCCTGCAATTGTTGAATCTTACTGTGTGAATTATTTCAGCAGAAAAGGTTTTGAAGCCCTGAAAAAATACTGGGAAACAAATGTATTTAATGATAAAGCTTTAAATGAAAAAATCCAAAAAGGCGATGTCCAGCTGTTTATGGATTCGCTTGAATATCACTCGGGCTCAGGCTTTACGATGTGGACAGAAGACTATGATAAAAAGTTTTATGAAATCAAAGGATATGATATAAAACCCTATATGTTTTTAGCTGTCGGAATACCGCATTGGGAGGTATGGGGATGGCATGATAATAAGGACTTAATAGGACCTTATACGCTTGAAGATAAAGAAAAATCAAAAAAAATAATCAATGATATATTTGATGTTCAGACCCGTCTTTATATGAACGAATTTATCAAGCCTCTCAAAGAATGGCTTAACTCCTATGGTGTTACCTTACGCGCACAGATATCATACGGCAAAGAGCTTGAAATTTCACAGCCTATACAGGCAGTTGATTATCCCGAAGCAGAAAACCGTAATCAACGAAATCAGGTTGATATGTACCGTTTGTGGTCAGGCGGTGCCAAGTTACAGAACAAAGTGCTTTCATCTGAAACAGGCGGACTTGACAAATGTGCCTATACATATACATTCAGTCGTCATCTTCAGGAAGCATATTCTCTCTATGCGGCAGGATACAGCAGAATCGTATGGCATATCTGGTCGGCTGACTATGGCCCCAAAGCTACTTGGCCGGGGTATGAGTGCGGTGCTAATGAATACGGTTCATTCGCTCATTTTTATAAGTTTGGTACACGAGAGCCTTCTTACAGTGATTATCCGCAGTTCAATGCACACTTAAGCCGTATTCAACAGCTTTTGCGAGAGGGTAAATCGGGTACCGACATAGGTATGCTTTATACAAGGTACGGTCAGCATCTTGTATATGGTACAGAAAGAGAATGGTTAAGAAAACATGAAACTATGTTCTTCCCGTCAACCGTGCTTCAGGATAACGGCTACACTTATGACTATTTTGATCCGAGCTTTTTGACGGCAGACGGTGTATATTATGACAAAGAAAATGAAACATTGGAACTTGCGGGATATAAAGCATTGGTTTTGTGGCAGAATGTACTCTCTGTATCAGGCGCAAAATCACTCCTTGAACTTGCAAAAGACGGTTTGAAGCTTGTTATAACTGACTCTGCGGCATTATCATCACCCTATGCGAATGAAAATGCCGATGAATTAAGGTCAATTATAAACGAACTTAAAAAATTGCCCAATGTAAAAACAGTAGCGGAAGCAGACGATGTTATATTTGCATTAAAAGAACTCGGCGTAGAATCTTATGCAGGATTTTCAAAACCAAACCGTCAACTTCTTACACAGGTACGCCGCAAGGGTGATGACAGATATCTTTATGTATATAATTACTGTGACGGCACATTTCACGGAGAAGGCGAAGAACCTCACGGAAATATCTGTAATACGGAAATTGTTATGGACGGCACATATATTCCGTACAGTATTGATGCGTGGACAGGGGAGAAGGAACAAGTACCCGAATATCGTATAGAAAGCAATAAAACAATAATTCCGATAAATCTTGAGTACGGCGATGTTGCTTTATTTGAATTTGAAAAAACAGAAGCTACCGATAAAAAAGTAACAAATTATACCGTAGAGTACGGCGCTGAGTCTGAAATCACAGACTGGTCTTTGACAGTTGAATCGTGGGTTCCCGGTGAAACGCTTTCACGCACAGAAACAATTGAAGGTGTAGCTACAACGGAATACAAGATTTCAACCGATAAAGAAAACAAGAGTGTTACAATGAACACTCTTAAAACATGGGACAATATTGATGAAATCGGCAAAAATGTATCGGGTAAAGGTTACTATACTTCAAAATTCAACTGGAACGGCGATTATAACGGTGCATATATAGATTTCGGAAAAGTTGTTCAGTCATTCAAAGTTAAAATCAACGGTATATACACAGATGACATCAACATGAATGTACCGAAAGTTGATATCAGCAATCTTGTCAAAACAGGGGAAAACACCATAGAGGTTGAGTATAGCTCAAACCTCACAAATGTCCAATTGTCACGAGGTATAATAGAAGACGGTGTCAGACCAAACGGCTTTTTGGGCTATGAAACAACCTATCAGAGCTACGGAATTTCAAAGGCGACAGTAGTTCCTTATAATAAATAAAAATTCAAAGTGATATAATTTGCTTAAAAATATCGTTAATGTGGTGTTAGTGATGAAAATTATAATTGATGCTGACGCGTGTCCCGTTGTGGATATAACTGTCAACACGGCAAAGGAGCGAAACCTTGAGTGTATAATTGTCTGTGACAATTCGCATTCAATTGAAAAAGAGGGCGCAAAAACAATTGTTGTTGATAAGGGTGCGGACTCTGCCGATTGTCGTATTGCAAACCTTACTGAAAAGGGTGATGTGATTATCACACAGGATTACGGTCTTGCAGCTCTTGTGTTGGGAAAGGGCGGTAAGGCTCTTAATCAGAACGGACTTATATACACCGACAGTAATATAGAAAATCTCCTTTTTACCCGTTTTATAGGTAAAAAGGAGCGCATGGCGGGCAAAAGAACAAAAGGTCCGAAAAAGAGAATCGAACAGAATGATGCAGATTTTTTAAAGTCGCTTCTTTTATGTCTGT
>JAFRZS010000032.1 GCA_017442445.1 Clostridia bacterium | reverse complement strand
AGGTATCATTATGAACATACATAAGTCCTGTATCAACAACACTTTTACCTTCATTTTTCAGAACCTCGCAATTATATCCGAAATTTCTGAAAAGCTTCTGCAACATCGCAAAATGAATGGGAAGCATATCAGGTATAAGTATTTTATAATCTTTTTTCATTTCATCCGTAAAATTCGGAGTATTAAGTATGTGTGACATTCTTGTTCTCCTTTTTCAAATCCAGAGCTGCAAACAAGCTTCTTAATCTTATTCTCAATGCACCGAGATTTGTTATTTCATCAATCTTTATCTGAGTATAAAGCTTATCCTTATGTTCAAGAATTTCTCTGACCTCGTCAGTTGTGACAGCATCAACACCGCAACCGAAGGATACCATCTGAACTAAATTCATATCCTCCTGTGTGCATACATATTTTGCCGCCGCATACATTCTTGAGTGATATGTCCACTGGTTGAGAACACCCGTTTCAACACTTTCAACCTTGTCAAACACAGAATCCTCTGTTACCACCGCCGCAGGCATTGAGCATACAAGTTCATCTATACCGTGACTGGTTTCAGGGTCAATGTGATACGGTCTTCCTGCAAGAACAATTATCGGCAAGCCTCTTTCTCTTGCTTTTTCAATATAGACATCTGCCATTTCCTTGACAGTCTTCATGAATTTTTCATACTCATCAAAAGCTTTATCAATAGCTACTCGAAGCTCAGACTTTTTGATTGAATAATCTTTCTTGAAAATTTTATAAAGCTTTTCAAGAAGCTTTTCTTTTGAATTGATTGTAAGATAATCGTAGATAAAACGAGTTTCTTTTTCAAGTCTTGTTACATTTGAATGAAGAACTTCGGGGTAATATGCAACAACGGGACAGTTGTAGAAATTCTCACCCATTTTTTCATCAAAGTTATATGCAAGACAGGGATAGAATATAATATCAACTTTCTCATCAAGTAATGCTTCAATGTGTCCGTGTACGAGCTTTGCGGGGAAGCATACTGTATCTGAAGGAATTGTGTACTGACCTTTTAAGTAAAGCTTTCTGTTTGATTTAGGAGAAGTTACTACTTCAAAATCAAGCTCTGTGAATAATGTATGCCATAAAGGTAACAGCTCATACATATTGAGTCCCATCGGGATACCGATTTTACCTCTTTTTCCGGGCTTTGATTTATATGAATCAAGCAACTGTCTTTTATATTCATAGAGGTTGAGTTTTTCTTCTTTTGAGCTTTTCTTTGCAATCGGTCTTTCGCAACGGTTACCGCCTATGTATTTTCTTCCGCCGTCAAATTCGTTTACGGTAAGTCGGCAGTTGTTGTTACAAAGTCCGCACTGAACAACCTTTACATTATGTACGAAATTTTCCAATGCTTCAAGATTTAAAATTGTGCTTTCGCCGTTTGATTTTTTCTTGGCATAAATCGCAGTACCGTATGCACCCATAAGTCCTGCAATATTCGGACGTGCAACATTTCTGCCGATTTCAAGCTCAAATGCTCTGAGTACAGCGTCGTTCAAGAATGTACCGCCCTGTACAACGATGTTTTCTCCGAGATATGAAGCATCTGCAACTCTGATAACCTTATAAATTGCATTTTTAACAACGCTCATTGAGAGACCTGCAGAGATATTTTCAACGGAAACACCGTCTTTCTGAGCCTGTTTTACGGAGGAGTTCATGAACACCGTACAACGAGAACCCAAGTCAACGGGAGCATCTGCCATAAGTCCCAGCTTTGCAAATTCGGGTGCATCATATCCCAATGCGTTTGCAAAGGTCTGTAAGAATGAACCGCAACCTGATGAACAAGCTTCATTCAAGAAGATGTTATCAATAGCGCCGTTTCTTATTTTGAAGCACTTGATATCCTGACCGCCGATGTCAATGATGAAATCAACATTCTCATTGAACTTCTTAGCAGCCATGTAATGTGCCATTGTTTCAACGATACCGTCATCAAACATAAATGCATTTCTGATGATATCTTCACCGTAGCCGGTTGATGCCGCACCGCAGATTTTTATATTCGGATATTTTTTATAGACATTTATCAGAAACTCCCTGACAAGCGGAACGGGATTTCCGCTGTTGAGTCTGTAATCTGAAATTAAAATATTTTCGTTTTCGTCAATGATTGTAGCTTTAATGGTGGTGGAACCTGCATCAACACCAAGATATGCTTTGCCTGTGTATGTGTCGGGATCGGCCTGTTCAACTCTGTCCTTTTCGTGTCTTGCTTTAAATTCTTCATAATCTTCGGGAGTTTCAAACAAAGGTCTTGTTGACTCGCTTGAATTGATACCCTTAAAGTCTTCTATCTTTGTTATTGCATCTGAAAGTTTTATTTCTTCTTCAGTTGAGAAAGCCGCACCCATAGCAACAAAGTAAAGTGAATTTTCAGGCAAAGTGCCTTCAAGCTTCAGAACTTTATTAAAGCTTGTCCTGAGTTCTGATAAAAATGTAAGCGGTCCGCCGAGATACAAAACATTACCCACAATCGGTCTGCCCTGTGCAAGACCTGCAACGGTCTGGTTTGCAACGGCATAGAAAATACTTGACGCAACATCACTTTTCTTTGCGCCCTGATTAAGAAGCGGCTGTACGTCTGTCTTTGCAAAAACACCGCAACGCGAAGCAACAGAATATCTCTTTTCTGAAGATTTTGCCGCCTCATTCATTTCGTCGGGAGTCATATTAAGAAGTGATGACATCTGGTCAATAAATGCACCTGTACCGCCTGCACAAGTACCGTTCATTCTGACTTCAAGTCCGTTTGTAAGGAAAAGAACTTTTGCGTCCTCACCGCCGAGCTCAATTACAACGTCTGTTTCGGGATAGAGCTTATTAACTGCAACTCTTGTTGCGTAAACCTCCTGAATAAACGGAATGCCGCAGCTTTCCGCCATTCCCATTCCGGCAGAACCTGAAATACAGATACCCATGGGTTCGTCATTGAATTTTTCTTTAATTTCCGATAAAAGCTCAATCGTCTTTTCTCTTATCTGAGAAAAATGTCTGCGGTAAACAGAAAACTCAAGCTTTCCTTCATCATTCAGAACAACACCTTTGATTGTTGTTGAACCGACATCTATACCTAAAAACAAAGGAACACCACCCTAATTT
>JAFRZS010000031.1 GCA_017442445.1 Clostridia bacterium | reverse complement strand
GTTATCAATTGTACCGGGAATGCATATTGAAGGAATTCCCATATCCGAAAGATCTGCGGCACCTCTGAAGCTACCGTCTCCACCGATAACAACGAGTGCTTCAATATTATTAGCCTTGCAAACATCTACGGCTTTCTGCCGTCCTTCTACCGTCAAAAACTCAGGACATCTTGCAGAATAAAGCATTGTGCCCCCGCGTTGAATTTTATCGGATACCTGTCTTATATCCATGGGATACATATTGTTATTGATCAATCCCTTGTATCCTCTTTGAACGCCTAATACTTTAATTGAATTATCAATTGCAGTACGAACAACCGCGCGTATCGCCGCATTCATTCCCGGTGCGTCTCCGCCACTTGTCAAAACAGCTATTGTTTTCATAAAGAACCTCCGTTACTCCTGAAATACTACATTTTCACTACCTAACAATAAAGATAACCTCTTTAATAAAGGTCGGTTTATCTGAGTTGTTTTAATCTCTGACATCTTATATTCTTTGGTATCAATATAGTAATAATACACCGGAGTTGTTCCTTCTGAAAAAAACGCTAACATTTTATTAGCCTGTATTATTCTTTCGTCGTCTTTTGAGCTTACACGCAAGAACAAGCCTTGTTTTTTCTTTTTGGCAGGAGTTTCAGGCTTCTTCTCAACTTCAGACAACGACGGCGGAGGAAGTATTGATTCGCATACCACCGACGGTGGTTGGTCTTCTCGTATGCTGACCCTACCGTTAAGAAGAATAATTTGACCCTCTCTGAAAATCAGCGGATTTTCCATTACAAGATTCGGAAACGCCAACGCCTCTATTGAGCCGTAAGTATCTTCAAGTGTCAGAAATACCATCGTATTGTTAGACTTAGTTATTTTTTTCTTGACATTTGAAATTATTCCCAAAAGACGAATTTTTGAATTATCTTTGTATTTTGAGTTTGCATCGGAATCAGTTTGCAATATTTCAAGGGTGGTTGCACATTGTAGCTTTTCAGCTAAGGACGCATAATCGGTCATCGGGTGTCCCGACAAATAAATTCCCGTTGTTTCTTTTTCCATGGTGAGAAGTTCCATAGTAGAATACTCACCGACATTCGGCATCGTTATTTCCAAAGGAGCATTTATTTCGTTATCCTCATCAAAAAATCCCATCTGACCTGAAATATTTTTATTTTTACTGCGTTCAAGATCTTCAAGAATCTGCGGTAAAATTATAAGCATTTGTCTTCTCGTTTCCTTAAAAGAATCAAACGCACCGCTTTTGATAAGACTCTCAATTGCTCGTCTGTTAAAGCCTTTTCCGAACATTCTGTTGCAGAATGTCTGGAGCGAAACAAAGTTTCCGAACTGTCGCCTGTTATCAATAATTGCTGTTATAAGGTTTCTTCCGATATTTTTTATAGCAAGTAAACCAAAGCGGACACTTCCGTCATCAGATACCGTAAAAGCGATATCCGAATGGTTGACATCAGGCGGAAGAATTTTTATGTTAATCTTTGCACACTCAGCAATATACGCTGATATCTTTGAAGTATCATCAAGAAAACTGCTCAACAGCGCCGCCATGAATTCAGAGGGATAATGACATTTAAGATATGCCGTCTGATACGAAACATATGCATAAGCGGCTGCATGGGATTTATTGAATGCATAAGATGCAAAAGCTGACATTTCATCAAATATTTTGTTAGCAACCTCAGCAGGTACTCCCCTCTTGACTGCACCCTCACATTCAACTGTTCCGTCTTCATTTGTAAGTCCGTAAATAAAGTTCTTGCGTTCTTTTTCCATGACATCGTGCTTTTTCTTCGACATAGCGCGACGCACAAGATCAGCGCGTCCGTACGAATATCCCGCAAGAGTTCTGAATATCTGCATAACCTGTTCCTGATAAACCATGCAACCGTAAGTAACATCAAGAATATTTTTAAGCATCGGAGTTGCATATTTTACAAGTTGCGGATTATGTCTGTTTCTGATGTATGTTGGAATTGAATCCATGGGACCGGGTCTGTAAAGAGAAATAACAGCTATTAAATCTTCAAGACTTTCTGGCTTCAATCCGACAAGAACACTTTTCATTCCCGGAGATTCATACTGGAATACACCGTCTGTATGACCTGCCGATAACATTTCAAATGTCTTCTTATCTGCAATATCAACTTCATCAATCGAGAAATCAGGATTCTTTCTGCGAATCATCTTTTCAGCATCAGAAATAACTGTAAGTGTCCTGAGTCCGAGGAAATCCATTTTGAGAAGCCCCAATTCCTCAAGTGTTGTCATCGTAAACTGCGTAACTACAGCCTCATCATTAAGTGCTAACGGGACATAATCATCAACACAATCTCTCGTGATTACAACACCTGCGGCGTGAGTTGAAGCATGTCTGGGCATTCCTTCAACCTTCTTTGCCGTATCAATGAGCTCTTTTATTTCAGGAGAGCTATCATACTGTGCTTTAAATTCAAACGACTTTTCAAGCGATTTTTCAATAGTTATATTAAGCTCTCTCGGGATAAGCTTCGCAACAGTGTCAACTGTTGAATACGGTAATCCCAAAGCTCTGCCGACATCTCGCAATGCAGCTCTTGCGGCAAGAGTTCCGAAAGTTACAATCTGTGCTACATGGTCAGCTCCGTATTTTCTGACAACATAATCAATAACCTCGGGTCTGCGAACATAACAAAAATCAATATCAAAGTCAGGCATACTGACTCTTTCGGGATTTAAAAATCTCTCAAAAAGAAGATTATATTTCATCGGGTCAATACCTGTTATGCCAATTGTATAAGCTGCTATACTTCCGGCGCCGGAGCCTCGTCCCGGTCCGACAGGTATTCCCTGGCTTTTTGCGTAATTTATAAAATCATGGACTATAAGATAGTAATCAACATACCCCATTCTGTTTATTATATCAAGCTCATAGTTGAGTCTTTCATAATACTCTTCAGGTGGGTTTGCGCCATATCTTTTAATCATACCTTTATGGCACATATCAGAAAACCATTTGAAATGATCTATGCCGTCAGGCACTTCAAAATGCGGTAATTTTGTGTTACCGAATTCAAAATCCATATTACATTGATCGGCAATAATCTGAGTATTTGAAATTGCTTCGGGAGTATCAGGAAACAAATCCAGCATTTCCTCTTCAGTTTTTAAATAAAATTCGTCCGTTGAAAACTCAAGACCTGTACTTTCATTTACAGTATGGTTTGTCTGGATACATATAAGTACCTTCTGAATCTTTGCATCTTCTTTTTTCACATAGTGAGTATCATTTGTTGCAACAAGCGGTATCCCTGTTTCCTGTGACAGCTTTATAATCATAGGATTTATTTTCATCTGTTCAATCAGGCCGTGATTCTGAATTTCAAGATAATAGTTGCCCTGACCGAAAAGATCGTTATACCATAAAGCAATTCTCTTTGCTTCTTCATAATCATCATTAAGCAAAGCCTGGGGTATTTCACCTGCAAGACACGCAGAAAGGCATATAAGCCCCTCGTGGTACTTTTCAAGAAGCTCCTTATCAATTCTCGGTTTGGTATAAAAACCTGTTACCCATGCCTCAGAAACGATTTTTATGAGGTTTTTATACCCTTCATTATTTTTACAAAGTAAAACAAGGTGATTTCTCTCGGAATCGCGTCCGTGTTCTTTGTCGAAACGTGTCCTTGCCGCAACATAAACCTCGCATCCGATTATCGGTTTAATACCTTTTTTCTTTGCAGCCTTGTAAAAATCAATTGCACCGTACATAACTCCGTGGTCAGTAATAGCCACAGAGGTCTGTCCTAACTCCTTGGCAGTGTCTAACAAGTTATCAATTCTGCACGCACCGTCAAGAAGACTGTATTCAGTATGAAGATGTAAATGAGTGAATCCTGACATTTTTCTCATTCCTTTGAAAGATCAACTAATTTTTTTAGTCTGTGCTTGATTCCTGATTTTGTAACAGTATTCCCGAGAATTTCACAAAGCTCAGATAATGAAGCTCCCGGATTTTCAATTCTTATATCACACAACGCTTTTAATTCGTCTGATAATTCATCATATTTCCCGCTTGCTTTGAGTTTTTTGAATGCATCAGCCTGATTTAATCCCGCATCAATAGTTCTCATCATATTAGCATATTCAAAATTATTTTTTCTGTTAATTCTGTTTTTTACATCCTTTTCAACCTTTGTAACCATAAAATGTATCGTTGATTCAGATGCTCCGATTATAGTAAGTAAGTCTTCAATTTCAACTGATTTTTTAAAATAGATTATATGATTAAAGTTCCTGTTTGAATATTTGGGAACCAGTTCAAATTCTTCAATAATTTTAATAAGTGCGTTTGCAAGTCTTGAATACGAAACAACAAATTCAAGATGGTATGATTTTACAGGATCGCAAACTGTACCGCAAGACAAAAATACACCTCTTAAAAACGCCTTAAAACATTCTTCGCAGTTAAAGTTAGAGTAATTTATATTAAGCGAAACATCCTTAGCAGAATGACCGAAATGTTCATAAATCTTTAATCTGTCTTCTTCAGATGTAACTTCGATTTTATTGTTGCCTGCTTTAGTTACAAAAACCTCAGGCATAACCCCTGTAACACCATAAATTCTGTCACAGTAGTATTTTGCAACATTTGATCTTTCGGTTGTAAAGGAAATTGCGCGGGATGAAAACATTTTCCCAAAAAGCGCAAGACCATAGGCCTCTGCATGTTTACAACATTCAGAGGTATTTTTATTCATTACTAATTCGTCCTTTACTGATGAAGAAAATGACATAACTACCTTTTACCTTTCATTCTTTAAAATCAGAAATAGCGTGAATAATCACGCTATTTTCTTATTTGGTAATATCACGATGACTGATTGACGGTGAGTATCCGTTTTCAGTCAGATGTTTAAATAACTGTTCTGCAAAAACAACAGAACGATGGTGTCCGCCTGTGCATCCGATAGCGATTACAAGCTGACTTTTACCTTCAACAATATAATTTGGTATTAAAAATGTAAGCAGATCTTTAATCTTTCCAAGAAGATTTTCAGCCTGTTCAAACTGCATAACATAATCAAAAACCTCTTTATCAAGACCAGTTTTATGTTTAAGGTCATTTATATAAAAAGGATTCGGTAAACATCTTACATCAAACACTAAGTTAGCATCAACAGGCACACCCGCCTTGAATCCGAATGATAAAATTCGGATTTTCATTGCGTTGTCAGAATTGGCTAAAAACATAGCTGAAATACGCTCTTTACACTGAGCAGGGGTCATAGTCGATGTGTCAATATAAAAATCAGCGAGCTGTCTTACAGGTTTTAATACATCGCGCTCCGCTTCTATAGCATCAACAATTGATTCCTGATATTTATCTGACAGCGGATGCTTTCTTCTCGTTTCACTGTAACGGTTAACAATAACATCTGTACTTGCATCAAGATACATGATCTTATATTCAACACCTCGACGCTTTAGTTCATCAAAAGATATGAAAATATCATTGAAAGAACCACCAACTCGCATATCAATAACAAAAGCTACTCGTTCTCTCTTTTCCTTTGATTGTAAAATAAGGTCAACAAATGTCGGAATAAGCTTAGGGTGAAGATTATCAGCACAAAAAAAACCTATATCTTCCAGTGCATTGATTACTCTTGATTTTCCTGAGCCCGAAAGACCCGTTACAAATAATAAATCCATTATTTACTCCTACCTGATAAATTTAACTTCAGTTTCTAAAACTACACCTTTTTTCTCAAGAACGGTTTTCTGTACAAAAGCAATAAGCTGAAGTATATCGTTTGTCGTTGCGTTACCGATGTTAATTATAAATCCTGAATGTTTTTCACTCACCTGAGCACCGCCGATAGTTTTACCTTTAAGACCGCATTCTTCAATCAAAGCTGCAGCAAAATAACCCTCAGGTCTTTTAAAAGTGCTTCCTGCACTCGGATACTCAAGAGGTTGCTTATCACGCCTTTTACCGATAAGCTCATTCATTTTAGAACGAATATCATCATAGTTGCCTTTTTTAAGTTTTAATTCAAGAGATATAATTACATCATCTGAATCTGTGTACGCACTGTGACGATAAGATAATTTGAGTTCTTCTCCTGACAGAGTGCCGATATTTCCGTTTGAATCAATATGTGTGCATTTAACAAGAACATCTACCATTTCACCGCCGTATGCACCGGCGTTCATATAAGCAGCACCCCCGCATGATCCGGGAATACCGAAAGCGAACTCAAGACCTGTCAGAGAATTATCAAGAGCAAAATTACAAAGCTTAGAAAGTGTCAGACCTGCACCGCATACGATTGTATCTTCACCAACAAGTTCAATATTGTTGAACGCGTCACCAAGCTTAATAACAACAGTAGAAACGCCTTCATCGGCAACAAGCAGATTACTGCCGTTACCGAGAATAAAGGGTTTGATATTTTCATCAGAACAAGCCTTCATTACCTTAGATAAGGCTTCAACAGACTCCGGTTCAATAAACAAAGGAGCAACACCGCCTGTTTTAAAAGTGGTGTATTTACTCATCTGAACATTCTTTAATATTTTACAACCGCAAGTCTTTGCAACATCTTGAATTAACTCAAAGCTATTGTTCATAATAACTCCTTGATCAGTATTTTAATAACGCTGAGCCGATAACACCCGCATTATTTCCAAGTTGTGCTTTTAATATTTTTGTTGATATATCGGAATCCTTTGTATAAACTTCCTTCTTAACATTATCACGGATAGGCTGTAAGAGAGTTTCGTTCTCATTACTGATACCACCGCCGACACAAACAATTTCCGGCTGGAATGTATTTATAATATTACTGATACCGACAGAAACATAGTAAATGTATTTGTCTACTACTGCCTTAGCAACATCATCTCCCTGACGCATAGCATCAAAAGATGTTCTGCCGCTGACTTTATTTATGTCTCCGTCAACAAGCTTCCACATAAGAGAATCAGGATTATTCTGCATAGCATCTTTTGTCTGAGAAATCAAAGCTGTTGCAGATGCATACTTTTCCCAGCAACCTTTTCTTCCGCAGCTGCACTGAATACCATCAACACATATTACCATATGTCCCATTTCTGCAGCAGCACCGTTGATACCATTAAGAATTTTACCGTCAATGATAATACCGCTGCCAACACCCGTACCAAGAGTAACAGCAATAAAATCATTAACACCGTTACCAACACCTGCAATCTGTTCGCCTAATGCTGCACAGTTTGCATCATTGTCAAGATATACCGGTTTTCCGATTCTTTCTTCAAGCATATCCTTTGCAGGAACATCGTGGAAATCAAGATTGTTAGCAAATGTGATATAACCGTTTGATTTATCAACTGAACCGGGAGTACCTACTCCTACAGATTCAACTTGATCCATTGAAATACCGGCATCTGCTACTGCCGCTTTTACCGTTGCAGAAATATCATCAAAAATATCTGCTGCCGGTCTACCTGCGTTTGTCGGGACTGATGCCTTACCGACAATCTCATACTTTTCATTAACAACACCGACAGAAATATTGGTTCCGCCTAAATCTACGCCTATTTTGTACATCGTTACCACCTCTGTTTAATACTTATGCCAAATATCCAATTCCTCTTGCTGAGGAACAATATCTTCAACCATTCCAAGACCGTGAAGTAATTCACGCGCCGCATTATAACCTGTTCGCTTTAACCTGTTGTTAAGTGCTGCTGTTTCAATGATAATTGAAAGGTTTCTACCCGGCTTAACCGGAACCACCATTGAAGGAATTTTAATGCCGAGAATTTCTCTCGTTTCATCATCAAGACCGAGTCTGTCGTAGGCCTTACCTGCTTCCCAAGGCTCAAGTTCGACAATCATATCAATTTTTTGTGTCATCTTGACAGCACCCATACCGAAAGCTTTCCTTGCGTTGATAACACCAACACCGCGAAGCTCAATAAAATGTCTGATATTATCGGGTGCAGAACCTACGAGTGAACGCTCAGATACTCTTCGGATTTCAACAGCATCATCAGCTATAAGTCTGTGTCCGCGCTTTATGAGTTCAAGTGCGGTTTCACTTTTACCGACACCGCTGTCGCCTAAAATAAGCATACCCTCACCTGCAACCTCAACAAGAACACCGTGTCTTGTTATTCGTTCTGCAAGTTCAACATTGAGATAAGCGATAAGATTAGACATGCATGGCGAAGTGGACATTTGAGTTCTCAGGACAGGCACTTTATATTTTTCAGCAATCGCTATAAAATCATCATCATAATCATGACCTCTCGTTATTACGAGCATAACAGGTTTCTTTGATAAGAAATTTTCAAGACTCTTAAGTTTTGCATCTCTTTCAAGACTGTTTAAATATTCCATTTCTGCAAGTCCGAGAAATTCAATTCTGTCACTGTCAAAGAAATCAGAATACCCTGCAAGTATAAGTCCCGGTCTGCTGACATCCGAGGAAATTACATATAACTCACTCGGATCCTTCGGAGTATATACTATCTCAAAAGAATTGTCTTTTATAATTTTCGCAATAGAAACCGAATATTTTGAAACCATAAAAACACCTCCTGACTTGAAATTATATTATAATATAAATCTCTGAATTTTCCAATAGATTTTTTTAAATTATTTTAAATATTTTGCTAAATACTTACCTGTAAAGGAATTTTCGCACTTAACTATATCTTCCGGTGTGCCTTCAGCCACAATCATGCCGCCCCTGTCACCGCCGTCGGGACCAAGATCTATGATATAATCGGCTGTCTTAATAACATCCATATTGTGCTCAATAACAATAACAGTATTACCTTTATCAGCAAGTTTCTGCAAGACATCAATAAGCTTATGAACATCTGCAGTATGAAGACCTGTTGTAGGTTCATCAAGAATATAAATCGTTTTGCCTGTAGGGCGTTTTGAAAGCTCGGTTGACAGCTTCACTCTCTGTGCTTCACCGCCCGAAAGTGTTGTTGCTGACTGACCGATTTTTATATATCCGAGACCTACATCAAAGAGAGTCTGCAATTTACGGGCAATTTTTGAATGATTTGCAAAAAACTCAAGACCTTCCTCAACTGTCATATCAAGTACATCGTGAATTGTTTTTCCCTTATATTTGACAGCAAGAGTTTCACGGTTATACCTTTTTCCTTTGCATACCTCACAAGGTACATATACATCTGCGAGGAAATGCATTTCAATTTTTACAATTCCGTCACCCTGACAAGCTTCACATCGACCGCCTTTTACATTGAAAGAGAATCGACTTGAAGTATAACCGCGCATCTTAGCCTCTGCCGTAGTAGCGAAAAGCTCTCTGATATCCGTAAAGACACCTGTATATGTCGCAGGGTTTGATCTTGGAGTTCTGCCAATCGGAGACTGGTCAATGTTTATTACTTTATCAAGTTGTTCTATACCTTTTATTTCTTTATGTCTTCCCGGTACCTTTTTAGCACCGTTAAGATCGTTAACGAGCTTTTTATAGAGTATCTCGTTTATGAGTGATGATTTACCCGAACCCGAAACACCTGTAACAGCAATAAACTTTCCGAGCGGTATTTTGACATCAATATTTTTCAGGTTATTCTCACAAGCTCCGACAATTTCAAGATATTTTCCGTTACCCTCTCTTCTTTTTTCAGGAAGAGGAATTACTCTTTTACCTGAAAGATACTGACCGGTAATTGAATCTTTACAGTTTTTTATCGTTTCAACATCACCTTGACAGACGATTTCACCGCCATGAACACCTGCGCCGGGACCTATATCAACAATATGGTCAGCAGCATACATAGTGTCCTCATCGTGTTCAACAACAATCAGCGTATTACCAAGGTCACGCAATCTCTTTAAAGTGGAAAGTAATTT